>JASHTT010000324.1 GCA_030040415.1 Streptosporangiaceae bacterium
AGGCAGAGGCCGGCCGGCTGGTGCGTGCGCTCCAGGACTGTCCGCCAGGCCACGACCGTCTCATTCGCGTCGGCCGGCCGAACGACGTCGAGGCCGGGGATCGCGCGCAGCGCCCACAGGTGCTCGACCGGCTGATGGGTCGGGCCGTCCTCGCCAAGGCCGATCGAGTCGTGCGTCCAGACGTAGGTCACCGGCACCCGCATCAGCGCCGCGATCCGCACCGAACCACGCATGTAGTCGCTGAAGACCAGGAACGTGCCGCCATAGGGCCTGGTGAGTCCGTGCAGCGCGATGCCGTTGAGTATCCCGCCCATGCCGTGCTCGCGGATGCCGAAGTGCAGCGTCCGGCCATACGGGTTGCCCGGGAACATCGCGGTCTGGTGTATCTCCGGGATGAACGACGGCTCGCCCTTCATCGTGGTGTCGTTGCTGCCCGCGAGGTCCGCCGAGCCGCCCCACAGTTCGGGCAGCACCGGGGCGAGCGCGTTCAGCACGGCGCCGGAGGCCTGCCTGGTCGCGATGCCCTTGCTGTCTGGCTCAAAGCTCGGCAGGGCGTCCGTCCAGCCCTCGGGCAGCTCGCGGGCGGACAGCCGGTCGAGGAGCGCGCGCTGCTCAGGATGCGCGGCGGACCAGGCGGCGAACGACTCTTCCCAGGCGGCGTGCGCCTGCTTGCCGCGGTCGGCGACCATGCGCGCGCGCGCCACGAGTTCGTCTTCGGCGGGGAACGAGACGGCGGGGTCGAACCCGAGTAGTTCCTTGGTCTTGGCGACCTCCTCGGCACCGAGGGCCGAGCCGTGCGCCGCACCGGTGTTCTGCGCGTCCGGGGCGGGCCACGCGATGATCGTCCGGAGGCTGATCAGCGACGGCTGAGCCTGGTTCTCCTGGGCCGACAGCAAGGCGGCGTACAGTGCCTGCACGTCCTCGTGGTAACCGCCGGGCTTGCGCCAGCTCAGCCGCTGCACGTGCCAGCCGTAGGCCTCGTACCTGGCCGCGACGTCCTCGGACTTGGCGATGTTGGTGTCGTCCTCGATCGAGATCGTGTTGTCGTCGTAAAGCACTATCAGGTTGCCGAGCTGCTGATGCCCGGCAAGCGAGCAGGCCTCGTGGCTGATGCCTTCCTCGATATCGCCGTCGGACATGAACGCGTAGATGAAGTGATCGAACGGGCTGGTACCCGCCGCGGCGGCCGGGTCAAGCAGGCCTCGTTCCCTCCTGGCTGCCATCGCCATGCCGACGGCGTCCGCTATGCCCTGGCCGAGCGGGCCAGTCGTGGCCTCCACGCCAGGCGTCAGCAGATGCTCGGGGTGCCCGGGGGTGATGCTGCCCCACTTCCGGTAATGGCGCAGGTCATCGAGCGTCAGCCCATAACCGGACAGATAGAGCTGAATATACAGAGTGAGGCTGGAATGGCCGCAGGACAGCACGAACCTGTCCCGGCCGAGCCAGCCGGGATCCGCCGGGTCGTGCCGCATGAGCCGCTGGAACAGCAGGTACGCCGCGGGCGCGAGGCTCATCGCGGTGCCCGGATGACCGTTTCCTGCCGCCTGGACGGCGTCCATGGCGAGGACCCGGATGAGGTCGACCGTTCGCTCGTCGGTTTCTGACCAGTCAAGCGCTGTGCGCTCGTCGCCGCTCACGTTGAAAGGCCCCTTTCACCGATGCCAACGCCGTCCCGATCGACCCTACCGAAGGCGGCACCGCTCTACCGTGCCCCATGCGGGTTAACAGAAAGGTTCGGCCGGCATTCCGGCGTCAGGGAATCGAGGAGAGGAACTCCAGCATGGCGGCGTTGACCTGGTCCGGGTGGCTCATGTTGGACGCGTGCGAACCGCCGTCGATTTGCACGAACGTCGTGGCACCCGGCAGGCCGTCCACCAGCGCTTCGGCGCGTTCCATGGGGATCGCGGCGTCGGCGGTGCCGTGCAGCACGAGCGCCGGGCAGCCGATCTCGCCGAGCCGGCCGGTCAAGTCGTCACGGTCCATCAGGCAGCGGAACGCGAGCCGGAGTTCTTCCCTGTCGGCCGCGGCCCACTTGGTGAACCACGGCTGCCAGGCAACCGGCCCGTCGGCTGGCCCGAGGATGATCGTGGCGACCACGTCCTGCACCGGCTCCGGCCCGTGCTCGAGCCAGGTCTGCTCCATCTCCTCGTAGGCTGGAACGAGGGCCGGGTTCTCCAGGCCCGCCTGGCTGTCGATGAGCACCAGGGCCCGCACCCGGTCCGGTGACCGGAGGGCAGCGCGCAGGCTGAGGAACCCGCCTTGCGACATGCCGCCGAGCACGGCCTGGTCAATGCCGAGATGGTCGAGCAGGCCGAGCACATCGTCGGCAGAGTCCCAGTAGCTGAACGGTGTGCTCGCTGCGGTGCCGCCGTGGCCGCGCTCGTCCCAGGTGATCACGCGGTACTCCGGCACCAGGGCCGCCACCTGGTCGTCGAACATCGTCGAGTCCATGAGGTAGCCGTGGCTGAGCACCACAGCGGGACCTTCGCCGCCGCTGTCGGAGTAGTTGATGTCGATCCCGTTCACCGATGCTGATGGCATGGCCGACAAGTTATCGCGGCGGCGTGGCAGTCGAGAAGGTTCAGCTAACCCGGAGCTCAGCTGGCGACGGCGACTGCGGCCTGCCGCGGTGCGAGTTCGGCCGCCATGCCACGGTCGCGCAGCGAATACGGCAACGCGAGCGCCACCACCCAGATCGCCACCGAGCCCGCCACGTGCACCCAGACCAGGCCGGCCGGCAGCCCGCTGAAGTACTGCGCATAGCCGATGGCGCCCTGCAGCGCGATCAGCGCGAGCAGCAGCCAGCCGAGTCGCCTGGCCCGGTCGGGAGCACCGGCGATACGCAACGCGACAACCAGGGCGACGGTCAGCCCGCCGAGCAACCAGCCGATGTCCGCGTGCAGCTGGGTCACGCCCTCGAGCGGCAGGTGGTAGCGGGCCACCCCACGCGCCCCGGCCAGCGGTCCGGTTCCGGTCACCACGGTTCCCGCGGCGAGCATCAGCGCTACCACGCCGAGTACCGCGTACGCCAGCAGCTGCACCTCCCTGCGGACCAGCGGGCGCGGTGGCGCTTGCGTCTCCCGGCTGCGCACGTAGAGCGCGACCGTGGCGGCGACCAGCGCGGACGAGGCGAGGAAGTGCACCGACACCAGGGCTGGATTGAGCTTGGTGAGCACTACCAGGCCGCCGAGCACTGCCTGCGCCAGGATGCCGGCGGGCTGGGCGGCTGCCAGCCAGAGCAGGTCACGGCGGTGCTGGCCGTTGGCCTGCCGGAACTGCCAGACCGCGATGCAGATGCCCACGGCCACGACGAAGATCGCGACGGTCACCAGCCTGTTGCCGAACTCGACCCACCGGTGCACCAGCGGGTCGCCGGTCGTGTCGGCCGCGCCGAGGCTGTGCGAGGTGCACGCTGGCCAGTCCGGGCAGCCAAGGCCGGACTGGCTGAGGCGCACGGCGGCGCCGGTCAGGATGATCAGCACCGAGGTGATCACGCCCGCCAGCGCCCAGCGCCGGACGGCCACGGCCGAGGGTCTCAGCAAGGCGTCGGTCAGCACCCGCCAGCCTCGGACGCCCCGCTGGCCGCCAGGCGAGCGGTCGGCTGGCAGATCGGCTGCGGTCGCGGGAGCGGGCACGGGTTCCATGGTAGGGGCCAATGTTACGTGGCCGCGGAAGCCATCTACTACGCGGTGTCGGAGGTGGTCCGGTCGCTGGTGTCCGGACCGCTAGCCTGCCGTCCGGCAGCATCCGGCGCCGTCGCATCCCGGGGGCCAGCATCCCGCGAGGCTGCGTCCCTGGCGGCGCCCGCGCAGGCGACCATCACCAGCGCGATCGCAAGCCACTGTCTGGCTGCCAGGCCCTCGCCGAGCACGACGAGGCCGACAAGCGCTGCCACGGCCGGCTCCAGGCTCATCCAGATGCCGAATAGCCCGGTTCGGACCCGCCGCAGCGCCTCCAGCTCGAATCGGTAGGGAATCACCGAGGACAGCAGCCCGATGGCCAGGCCGGCCGCCAGCACGTCGGGGTGCAGCAGCTTGCCGCCAGCCTGCGCCACCGCGGGCCCGGTCACCAGTACCGCGGCAACCACCATCGCGATGGCGAGCCCAGACGATCCGCCGAAGCGCCGCCCGGTGGCGCGGCTGAGCAGGATGTAACCAGCCCAGCACGCGGCCGCGACCAGCGCGAAGCCGATCCCCGCGGCCTGCGTGGACAGGCCGAGGAACGGCCCGCTGCGTGCGTGGCCGGTGGCGAGGCTGGTCCCACCACGGGTCAGCAGCACGACTCCGGCCGCGGCCGTGACCACCCAGAGCAGGTCAAGCAGCCGTCGCGACGAGGCGACGGCGACGACGAGCGGGCCGAGGAACTCGACGGTGACCGCGACGCCGAGCGGAATGCGGGCGAACGACTGGTAGATCGAGAAGTTCATCACACCGAGCACGACGCCGAACGTCACCGCCACGGCGAGGTCCTGCCAGGCGCGGTCGGCTGCCGCGCTGCGCAACGCGGTGACCGCGCCCCGGCCGGCGATGACCGCCATGATCAGCGCAGCCCACCACAGCCGCAGCCCCGTCACACCGGCAGGCCCGGCCTGGCCGAACATGCGGGCCGCCAGGCCCGCGCCGAGCTGAACGCTGACGATGCCCGCGACGACGAGTGCGGACGGGGGAGCGGCGCGCAGCAGCGCGCGAGTGCCCGCCGGGCTGCGGCGGCTCACTCCCACCGGAAGGTGCGCGCGGCGAGCGCGATGGCGGCGGCCGCCCACACGCACAGCACGACAAGCGCGCTGACGGGCACGCCGCCGCCGTGCGCGAGCACCAGGCGGAGCCCGTCGGCCAGCGCGCCGGACGGCAGCAGCTCGAGCACCGGCCGCATGCCGGCCGGGAACTTGGACAGCGGGAACAGGACGGCGCCGAGCCCGAGCAAGATCAGGTACAGCAGGTTGGCGGCGGCCAGCGTCGCCTCGGCGCGCAGCGTGCCGGCCATCAGCAGCGCGAGCCCGCTGAATGCGGCGGTACCCGCGAGCAGCAGCAGCGGCACCCAGATCACCGCCGCCGGGCTGGCCACCGGCCGCCAGTCGAGAATGGCACCGACCCCGAGCACGATCGCGGCCTGCACCAGTTCGACCACCAGCACGGTCACGGTCTTGGCCGCGATCAGGCCGGAGCGCGACAGTGGCGAGGCGCCTAGTCGCTTGAGCACGCCGTAGCGTCGCTCGAAGCCGGTGCCGATGGCCTGGCCGGTGAATGCGGTGGAGAGCACGCAGAGCGCGAGGATGCCCGGCACGACGAAGTCGATCCTGCTGATGCCGGTGCCGATGCTCACCAGGTCGGCCCGGCCGAACGCGACCAGCAGCAGCACCGGTATGACGAGCGTGAGCAGCATCTGCTCGCCGTTGCGCAGCAGCGTCCGCAACTCGAGCGCCGCCTGCGCGGAAACGATCCTGCGCAGCGGCGCCGCGCCAGGGGCCGGGGCTGGCCAGGCTGCCACGGGCTGCGTCATGACCGCAGTTCCCGTCCGGTCAGCTCGAGGAAGAGGTCTTCCAGCGTGCGGCTCTCGATTTGCAAGTCCCTGGCCAGCACGCCGTGCTCGGCGCACCAGGCCGTGACAGACGCGATCAGCTGCGGGTCGACCCGGTCGGTGACCTCGACGAGGTAGTGCCCGGCTGGCGACTCCTTGGCCAGCGCGCCGGGCGGCAGCGCCACCAGCAGGCCGCCAAGATCCAGCCCGGCCTCGGCCTGAAAGCGAAGCTGGCCCGCCGAGCCGGTCAGCTCCGCCGGCGGACCACTGGCGACCACGCGACCGTGATCGACGATGGCCACCTGGTCGGCGAGCCGTTCCGCCTCCTCCATGTAATGGGTAGCCAGGATCACCGCGGTGCCGGCCGTCCTGAGCCCGTCGATCAGCTGCCAGGTCGCGTGCCGGGACTGCGGATCGAGCCCCGCCGTCGGCTCGTCGAGGAAGACAAGCTCCGGCCTGCCGATCACGGCGGCGGCGAGCCCGAGTCGCTGCTTCTGGCCGCCGGAGAGCTGCTTGTACTGGGTGCGAGCGGAGCCCGTCAGGCCCAGCGTTTCGAGCAGCATGGCCGGATCGAGCGGGTGCGCATAGAACCTGGCCATCACGCGCAGGTACTCACCGGCTCGCACCGTCGTCGGGACGCCGCCGGACTGCAGCATCACGCCTACCTTCGGCCGCAGTTCCCTGGCGTCGGCGACGGGGTCGAGGCCGAGCACGCGGACGGTGCCCGCGTCGGCCTTGCGGTAGCCCTCACAGGTCTCTATCGTCGTCGTCTTGCCCGCGCCGTTCGGCCCGAGGATGGCAGTGACCTGCGCGCGCTCGGCCCGGAGCGTCAGCCCGTCGACCGCTGTCGTGCCCCGGTAACGCTTGACCAATCCCGCGATTTCGAGGGCCGGCGCGTTGCTCACGCTCGCGAGTCTAGGGTCTGCCGGCCGCCTGCTAGGTGCTAGGGGAGCCGGCGGCGGTGACAAAGTTCGCCAGTTGCTGCGACTGAGCGAGCCTGCTCGGCTCGTGCAGATACATCATGTGGCCCGCCTCGTGGTAGCTGAACTCGATGTTCGCGGTCAGCTCCGGCGGGATCGCGAGGTGCGCGAAAGTGTGCTCAGCCGCGAAGTACGGCGTGGCCGCGTCGTGGTAGCCGCAGGCCACGTGCACGCGCATGTGCGGGTTGGTCCGCATCGCCGCCGCCAGCTTGTCGAGTACGAACACGTACTGGTTCTCGAACTCCTTATACGACCAGGGCCTGACCCGGTCGGTAAGCACCTCGTAGGGCAGGTCGCTCTCATAGCCGAGCTCAGCACGGACGTAGTGGTTGAGCGCGGCCGTGTAGGGCCCGATGATCGCGTTGATCGACGGGTCGTTGGACCAGAGCTCCCGGCCGTAGTCGGTGTCCCAGCCGGTGAACCTGCCGTCGATCCGGCCGACTATCTGCCGGCGGTCGCGCAGCAGCTCGGT
>JASHTT010000325.1 GCA_030040415.1 Streptosporangiaceae bacterium
GAGATCGGATACGACTCATCGGCCAAGGGCTTTGACGGCGCGTCGTGCGGCGTCCAGGTGTCAATCGGCTCGCAGTCGCCTGACATCGCCCAGGGGGTCGGCGAAGCCATCGAGTACCGGCAGGGCGACGGAACCGACGAGCTTGACCTGCAGGGCGCCGGGGATCAGGGCCTGATGTTCGGCTACGCATGCCGGGATACGCCAGAACTGATGCCGTTGCCGATCACGGTGGCGCACCGGCTGGCGCACCGGCTGGCGGAAGTACGGCACAGCGGTGCCGTGCCCTACATCCGGCCGGACGGCAAGACACAGGTGACCATCGAGTACGCCGGGGACCGGCCAGTGCGGCTCGACACAGTCGTCGTGTCCACCCAGCACGCTCCCTCGGTCGACCTCGACGGGCTGCTGGCTCCCGACATCAGGGATCAGGTCGTGGAGCCGGTAATCGCTGGCCTCGGTATCGAGACCGACGGCTACCGGCTGCTGGTGAACCCAACGGGGAGGTTCGAGATCGGCGGGCCGATGGGGGACGCCGGGCTGACCGGCCGCAAGATCATCATCGACACTTACGGCGGCATGGCCAGGCATGGTGGCGGCGCCTTTTCCGGCAAGGACCCGTCCAAGGTGGACCGCAGCGCCGCGTACGCCATGCGGTGGGTCGCCAAGAATGTCGTGGCCGCCGGCCTCGCCGACAGGTGCGAAGCGCAGGTGGCCTACGCCATCGGCAAGGCCAAGCCCGTTGGCTTGTTCGTGGAGTGCTTCGGCACTGAGCAAGTTCCGGTGGAGCGGATCCAGGACGCCGTGCTCGAGGTGTTCGATTTGCGCCCGGCGGCCATTATCCGGGACCTCGACCTGCTCAGGCCCATTTACGCGCAGACCGCGGCCTATGGTCATTTCGGCCGTGAGGAGCCGGACTTCGGCTGGGAGCGGGCCGACCGAGCGGACGCGCTGCGCGCCGCAGCGAGGGCGTAGCGCCAGCCGCCGGACGGCGGCCGGGCGCTCTGCAGCGGCCGGATATTCGATATCAGCTAGTTTGTAGTTGTCCAGACGTCGATGCGCCGTTGCTCTACCATTCTTAGCGATATCTTGCTGCAACGCTGGTCTGGTGAAGGATGCCGTCTGAACCGAACGGATCTGGCGACGACGTCGGTACGCAGGCTGCGCCGCAGCAGGATTCCTGGTTCGAGCCTGCCGCGGGAGGGACGTCGCGGGGTCGTCCCGCCGGGCCGGATGGCGCCGGGGACGGCCGGTCGCCCGCGCAGCTAGCGGGAAACGGCCACAGGGCCGACTGGTTCATGCGGACCGGCAGAGCGGGCCTGATGCCGGAATCCATGACGGTGTCCGGCGACGACGAAAGACCTCCGGAGTGGCGGCACGAAGCAGTCGGCGCGCCGCCCTGGGCCGCAGACCCCGTGCAGAGCGATGGCGAGCCGCCGCCATGGGAGCTTGGGCCATGGCCCGGGCCAGGGGAGGAGAGGCCTGCAGGGCACGTCGCCGGCGGCGCGGAGGCCGGCTCGCGCCTCGGCGGACCCGCGGCGGGCGCAGTGCCTCGCAGTGCGCGGGAGGCAGGCAACTGGCAGGCCACCGCGGCGCTGGTGACCGGCGTGCTGCCGCTCGTGCTACCAGGAGTCGTGCTGGGCGTGCTGGGCCTGCGCCAGGCCCGGGCCGCCCGCCGTGGCCGGGCGCTTTCCTGGCTGGCTATTGGGGTCTCGGCCGTCTGGGCGGTCGTCCTCGGCGTTGTCCTCTTCGGCTCCTCGGGATCCACGGCGGGCGGCTGCACCGTTCCAGCCGCGGTACGCGCCGACTACGGGCGCGTCGTCGCGGATATGCGCGACGGCGCCAGCCTCGGCACGGTGACCGCAGACGCGCGTGCGGCGGCGAGCGAGGCCAACTCCGCGGCGGCATACGCCAAGCAGGTGCCGGTCCGGGCCGCGCTGGCCGCACTCGCCAGCGATCTCGAGCAGGTCGCTGGCCAGCGCGCCCTGCCGGTGTCGGTACGCAGCCAGCTGGGGTCGCGGCTGAGCGCGGACGCGGCCGCGCTGTCCAAAGCTTGTATGGGCTGACCCTGCACGGGCTGACCCTGCACGGGCTGACCCTGCACGGGCTGACCCTGCACGGGCTGACCCTGCACCGGCTGACACTGGCGCCCGGAGGCTGATCTCGCCTGCCGGTGCGGATTGGCCGGGATCGCGGTCGCACTGTCCGCGACGGGGCGCTTGCTGGCCTGGCTGTTTGCCAGGACTCCCGAGGTAAGCGCGGATCCGCAGTCCTAGCCCTCTGGTAGGACAGGTGTGTGGCCAGTCAGACCGCGTCCGCGCGCCGCGCTCCCGCTCGCCCTAAGGCCGCGGCCAGGCGCCCTGCGGCGAGCCTGCCCGTCGCCAGGGTCGCGGTCGAAGTCTCCCTGCCGCACCTCGACAGGCCCTTCGACTACCTGGTACCGGAGCAGCTGGCCGATCAGGCGGTACCTGGCTGCCGGGTCCGGGTGCGCTTCGCCGGGCGGCTGACCGGCGGCTTCCTGCTC
>JASHTT010000326.1 GCA_030040415.1 Streptosporangiaceae bacterium
TCTGACCAGTCACTCTTGACCTCCACCGGGCGATCCGCCAGCTCGCGCGGGTTTGCTCGGCCAGCACCTGCATGGTGGTGCCGACCAGGATGATGAGCACCACGAGCCGCATCGGGGTGATCACGACGGTGTTGACAAGCCGCGCCGCGGTGGTCACCGGAACTATGTCGCCGTACCCGATGGTCGACAACGTGACAGTTGCGTAGTAGACGCTGCCGAGAACCGACAGCGGCCTGCCGGGGTGGGCGGTGTCGCGGTACCCGTGACGGCCCAGGTAGACGATTACGGACGCGAGCGCCAGCAAGCCCACGGCCAGCAACATCCGTTTGGCAGCTGCCGACAGCGCGGATCCCGGCCGTGACGGGAAGGACAGGGTACCCGCGGGCATGATCGCCGGCAGGCGATGCCGGCGCCAGGAGTTGCGCACAGACAGATAGTGCTGCCGCCGGCGGGCGCCTGTCCCTAGGGAAAGTTCCTAAAAGACAGGCAACGGCTGGTGGCGCAGGCCGAACTGGTCGAGCAGTTTCGATGCTGGCAAGGCGATAGCCCTGATTTCTAAACTTGGCCGTGATCGCTTCTCCAGCAGGAGGGCAAGGGGCTAGTGGCAGCGCCGGAGGAGGACATCTTCGTCGGACGCGCGGCGGAGCTAGCGCGGTTGGCGGACGTGATGGCCCGGGTATCGCAGGGTCAGCCGTGGTCGGTCACGATCGAGGGCGAGTCGGGAATCGGCAAGACGGCGCTGACCAGGCGATTCCTCGCGTCCCGCAGCGGCCTGAGCGCGCTGTGGGCGCATGCCGACCAGGGTGAGGCCAGCCTCGAGTACGGGATTATCGAACAGCTCTTGCGCGGCGCCGATCGCCGGGTACTGGCCCGCTACCCGCTGCTCTCCGGTGACATCGCGGTGTCGTCGCCGTTCGCGGTCGGCGCGCGATTGCTCGGAGCCGTCGGCGATCAGCAGGCCGATGGCCCGGTGGCGCTGGTGGTCGACGACGTGCAGTGGGCCGACCGCAGGTCGGTCGAGGCGCTGTCTTTCACGCTCCGCCGGCTGTCGGTGGATCCGGTTTTGGTGGTCTTCATCGTTCGCGGCGACCGCGATCAGCTGGATGAGCCCGCTCGCCAGTTGCTGGTGAGCCTGCCTAGGCGACTGCGCCTCCCGCTATCGGGATTGACCGTCGATGACGTGGCGCCACTGGCCGCGGCACTCGGAGCCGGGTCGCTTGGCTTTGCCGCCGCCCAGCGCCTGCATGACCGCACCGGCGGCCACACGCTGTATCTCCAGACGCTGCTCAGCGATCCGGAGGGCTGGCAGCAGGTCGGCCAGGGGGCTGCCGTCGTCCCCCCGTCGCTATCGGCGGCCATCGGGGACCAGCTCGCCCTGCTTCCTGCCGCCACCCGGACCGTGCTGGAGATGCTCTCGGTCACCAACAGTCCGGTACCGCTTGCCTTGCTCGGCGTGGCGGCGGGAGTGCAGGAACCGAGCGCGGCCATCGGGCCGGCCGTCCGGGCCGGGCTGGCGGACTTGTCAGTGGATGAGCCGGGGCGGCCGGTCGTGATCCGCCACGCGCTGCAGCGCGACGCGATCTACGCCGGCATGACGGTGGAAAGGCGACGAGAACTGCACGCACGAGCGGTCACGCTGGTCGACGAGGCAAGTGCGTGGGCTCACCGGGTGGCGTCCCTCGACCGCCCGGACGAAGCCCTTGCCGCTCGGCTGGAGCAACTGGCGGCCGGCGAGGCGGCCCGCGGTCAGCTGATGCTAGCCGCCAAGCACCTGCAGTGGGCCTCAGATATCTCCCCGGCCCGAGCCGACCGGGAGCGGCGGCTGCTGACCGGGGCGCTGCACGTGACGCTGGCCGATGAGGCCCGGGGCTTGCGTCTGCGCCCAGTGGTGCTGGCGACAGGACCATCACCGCTGCGCAGTTGTGTGCTGGGGACGATGGCCTTCTCCTCGGGTCAGCTCGCTGAGGCGGAGCGATCCTTTAGCCAGGCGCTGGCGGAGGCACGGACCGGCCCGGGCAGCGAGCCACTGGCCGCCCTTATTGCCAGCCGTCTGGCCAGCACGTACACGGCCATGGGGAGAGGGGAGGAGGCACGGGACCTCGCGCGGTGGGCGCTCGGCACGGGGCACCTGGACACCGTGACGGCAAGCTTGACGCGCACCCTGGTTGCGATCGCCACCTGCCAGGTGGCCGGCCCGGGTGCGGCCATGGCAGAACTGCCTCACGTCGAAGCCGACCCGGCGCGGGTGAGCTCGATCGACATCGACGGGCTGGCGTTCCGCGGGACGTTCCGCCTATTGGTCGGCGACCTGGCTGGGGCCGTGAGCGATATGGCCGGCAGCCTGAAGATGGTGCGCAGGGGCGCCGATTTCCATCTGGGCCTGCGCGCGTACTCCTATCTGGCCCTGGCCCGTTACCTGGCGGGCTCGTGGGACGACGTGCTGCTCACAGCCGAGCAAGGGCTCTCGGCGGCCGCCATTCACGGGCGCCGCTACGAGCTGCCGCTGCTGCACCTGGCCGCGGCCTGCGTGCCCGCCGGGCGGGGCCAGGCAGAGCAGGCCGAGCGGCATGCCCGGCTGGCGGAGGAGGTAGCGGCCAGCCTCGACTTCGACCAGGAGAGGCCGTACGCGGGGATGGCCCGCGCGCTGGTGTGCCAGGCATCAGGTGATTACCTGGGCATGGCCGACGCGCTGGGCGACTGGCGGGAGGACTCTGCCCTCGACGTCCGCAGCCGGATGTATGCAGTGCTGTGGCGGCCGCTGCTGGCCGAGGGCCTGGTCGGCTCGGGTCAGCTCGGCCAGGCGGCCGCGTTGCTGGCCCGGCTCCGGGCCGACAGTGGCCAGGTCAGTTACCTGCATTCGGCCCTGGCCTGGCTGGAGGGGTGGCTGGCCGAGCAGCGAGGCGACCCAGTCGAGGCGCGGGAGATCTACCAGCGAGGCGAGGAAGCCGCGGACCCGCAGAGCCCGGTTTACACGGCCAGGCTGCTGCTGGCTCACGGCCGCCTGCTGCGCAGGACAGGTCAGCGGCGGCTAGCCGTCGAGCGCCTGCGCCGGGCCAGGGATCTGTACCTGGCCCTGGGCGCCGCGCCGTTCATCACCCGGACTGAGCAGGAACTGGCCGCGTCCGGGTTGCCGCACGAGCCCGCTAAGCGCTCTGTCCTGGAGATGACCGACCGGGAAAGCGAGGTCGCTCGCCTGATCGAGCAGGGCATGACCAACGCGGAAATAGCGGCCGAGCTTTTCATCACGCCCAAGGCCGTCGAATATCACCTGGGCAACATCTACGCGAAGTTCGGGCTCAAAGGGCGCCAGGAGTTGCGCCGCTTTCTGAGCGCCGCACGGCCTGCGCAAGCCTGAGCCGTAGCCAGGTCCTGCGTCCATCGGTTGCAGCGCAACGCGCGGCGAGCAGCAGTGCTGTGGGCGTCAAATTCTCGCCGTGGCTTGCCAAGGACCTAGCCATTACCGCGCCGCCTCTCTCTGTCGCCCATGACGCTTGACAGCAGACTACCTTTCTGCGCAGAATTAAGTTCCACGCAGAATCATGCTCCACGCAGAAGTAGGAGGATGGTCATGAAAGATTCCCATCCGGTATGGCTGCCACCTGCGGCAACTAGCCCAACCCCAGCATGAGCAACTAGGGAGTATCCCTAGGGACTCCAGGCGCCTGCGCTGTCAATCATTGGATCGTCCGATCCGGCTGCTCTGCGTACACAGCTCGCGAGACGCCGGCCCCCAGACCGCTAGGAGAACCCAAGTTGAAGCATGCGAAGGCCGTAGCCGCCGTAGCCGCTGGCCTGATGGTGGTGGCCGCGGTGCCAGCAACCGCTTCGCTGGCCTCGGTGCGCTCGCCGGGCGCAACGAGGCCCAGCGCGACCAGCACTCCAGTGCACGTCATCTTTACGCCATGGCTCGCCAAGGACCTGGCCATCACATCACCCGACAAAGCCGGCGACCCGGTGGAGCTCAAGGCAAACACCGGCGACGCCAGCCAGATTTGGACCATCGCCTCGCCCGGCAACCCGTCTGACAAGACCACGATCGTCAACAGCAAGACCGGACTGTGCCTGAATGCCGACCAGCACGCGGCGGACACGACGATCACCGCCGCCGCCTGCGACGGCTCGCTGGGCGAGCAGTGGGTGGAAAGCGGGGTGAGTAACGGAACCTGGCGGCTTTCCTCGTTCGGGCTGGCCAGCCCGCTGCTACAGGCTAGCGCCGAAGTCGGAACCGACCTTCTGCGGCTGGCAGGCCAGTCTGCCAGCGACACTCTGCTGCTCGACTGGATCGAGCAATAACCCTGATCACATGCCCGGCGGGGCTAGCCGCCGCTTAGCGAAGGAGATCCAGATGTTTTTCAGTCCCGAGGCCGCGGAGCGCCTCGCCGCCAGGTGCCAGGCGGGCCAAGCGTGCGCACGCCTTGCCTGCTTCCAGGCGCGCGTCGAGGCCAGCACGGGTGCCCGACCGATCTACCGTCATGTCGATGCGTGCGCCGGCCACATCACCGAGGCGGTACAGGACCTGAAGGCGTGGGCCGGCGACCACTTGGTCGTCCGTGCCTGGCTCAAGGTCCTGGCCATCGACCCGTACGCTGCCGCGCACCGCGCGGCCAGCGGTGCGGGCCCGGCCGAGCTGAACTTCGCGTTTTACGCCGTCCCGGTCGGCCAGCTGGGCACACCGGCACTTGCCGGAGTGGGTGGCGTCCATGTCTAGGCGCGAGCGAGGAACGGGCCGTGCGCGGCCCGCGCTGGCCGTGTGCGCTGCCGCCGCCGTGTCCGTGGTGGCCGTGTCGGCCGCCGGTTGCGGCAGCAGCACGGCGCCTGCCGCAGGCGCCGCGGGCAGTGCCGCAGACACTGCCGGGCCGACCGGTGCCGTGGCCGTGCAGCAGGCGTTCGTCGGCGTCGTCAAGCGCGTGCTGCCTTCGGTCGTGGAAATCCGCACGGAGTCCGGCCTTGGCTCGGGAGTCGTCTTCGGCGGCTCCGGCGACATCATCACCAACGCACACGTCGTCGGCGACGACACGAGGTTCGAGGTGCTGGTCTCCAGCGTGCAGGGGCCGCTGGAGGCCGGCCTGGTCGGGCTGTGCCGGGCCGATGACCTGGCCGTCATCAAGGTCAGTTCAGCTGGCGGGCTGCGCCCCGCGGCGTTCGGCGGTTCCGGGGTGGTGGTCGGGGACCTCGTGCTCGCTATCGGCAGCCCGCTCGGGCTGGACGGCAGCGTGACCGAGGGCATCGTGTCCGCGGTCGGCCGCGATGTCACCGAGCCGGCCGCAGCCGGGTCGCCCGGGCCCACGCTGCGCGGCACGATCCAGACGTCGGCGGCGATTAACCCGGGGAACAGCGGCGGCGCACTGGTGAACATCGACGGGCAAGTGATCGGGATACCGACGCTCGCCGCCGCGAGCGAGCGGGGATCGGCTGACGGAATCGGTTTCGCGATCCCGGCCAGCACGGCCGTGAGCGTGGCCAGGAAGCTCATGGCCGCCGGCGCCGTGGGGCACCCCGCGACCTGTTCCTAGCACCGTGCCCTGGGCAACCTACGTTCGCGCCGCGCAAACCTTTGCGCGGCGCGAAGGTATTTCCCTGGCTGCCTCAGCGTCGGCGGGCAAGGTACCGCGCGAGGTGGTCGATCACTTCACGCGCGTCGTCCTCGATGCCGCAGATGAACGTCGATTTGCGGCGGCGGAGCACCGGCAGGCCGAGAGCGAACACCCCAGGGCTATCGACCACTCCGCCGTCGTGGATCAACTGGCCCTTCGCGTCCATAACCGGAAGGTCGAGCCATTCGTAGTCGGGCCGGAAACCTGTTGCCCACACGACGGTCCCAATCTCGCCGCTGCGCAGGTCGAGCTGCAGCCGCGCCGACTCAGGCACCCGGGTAGCCGCGAAGCGCTCGACGGGACCGACGTCGGCGTTGTGACCCGCGGTCTCCGCCCACTCGTCGAATGTGTTCAGCAAGCGCTCCATCTTGAGGTCCGCCAGCGAGAACACGTTCCGCAGGCCGCCCGAGAATAGCGCGCAGCCGTCACGAACTGTCGCCCAGCGGCCGACCAGCTCGACCCCCGCCGACGCGAGCACGTTCAGGTCGAGCGCGGTTCGCTCAGGGGTCCCGGCGAGCTGCGGGGAAGGCAGTCGCCGGGCCCGGGTGAGGTCGTCGATCTCGTCGTGCCGCTGGTCCCAGACTCCCGAGGCTTCCATCCACCACAGCACATCCCGGCCGCGATACATGCGAGGCAGCCGCACATGCTCGCCCACCGAGAGAGTCACCGGATGACCCGACCGCTGCAGCTCCGCCGCCAGCTGGACACCGGTCGCCGACGCCCCGACCACCAGCACCCCGCCATCGCGAATGCCGGCGGGGTTGCGGTAGTCGAACGGCGTGAGCTGGTCGACGCCCGGCGGCAGCGCGGCCGAGAACGCCGGTACTGCCGGCCGGTTGCAAGCGCCGCTTGCGATGACCACCGTCTCGCAGCCGATCTCACCGAGGCTCGTCATGACGTGGTACCTGCCGTCGACGCGCCGCACCGACGTCACCTGGGCGCCGGTCCGGACGGGCGCGGCCGAGACCTTGGCGAAGCGCTCGATGAACTCGGATACCTCGCCCGCCGTCAGGTAGCCATCGGGGTCCCCGCCCTCGTAGTGAAGGCCGGGTAGACGGCACTGCCAGTTGGGCGTGAGCAGCCGCAGAGATTCCCAGCGTTCGCGGCGCCAGGAGTTGGCCACCTCGCCGCGCTCGAGCACGACGTGATCGATGGACCGGTCAGTCAGAAAATAACTGGCCGCAAGGCCCGCGTGGCCCGCGCCGATGACGACCGTCGTATAGCGCTCGATGGCTGGCCCTTCAGTTGTGCCTTCCGAGCGATCAGGCGACCTCGACGGTGACGTTCGTCGGGTTGGTGAGGGCGTCGAAGACGGCGGAGCGCTTCTGGGACTGGGCCACGAGGGCCTCGATCTCCTGCCTGGAGGCGTCCGCGTCAATGGTAAACGTCACCTTGATGTCGTTGTAGCCGTTGCGGACGTCGCTGTCGGCGCCAAGGATGCCGCGGATGTCGTGCGCGCCCTCGACTGTCGCCTCCACCGAGCGGAGCTGGATTCCGCGGTTCTCCGCAACGGACGCCACGCCAGCGGTCAGGCAGCTCGCCAGGCCGACGATGAGGTACTCAATGGGCGTGATGCCGTTGTCCTCGGCCGCGAAGACTTCGGGGTGGTCGGCGTCGAACACGGACTCCTGCTTGTGGTTGTGCTCCTCCCCTAGGCCGAAGAAGCTGTGCACCTTGATGGTGCTGTGGACGCCGCTGTTCCACTTGGCAGACGCGCGCCAGGTGAACTGCGCTGCCTCGGGCGCGCCCTTGAGGACTTCGCGCGCATCGATGAGCGCCTGGACGTTGACACCGTTGGTCACCGTAGTCATATCCCGCTATTCCCCTCTTAAATACCCTAGTATGCCTATGGGGATCCTTGACATTACACCATCCACGGGAAGTTAACATAGACCGCATGCCAGAGCCAGCCCTAGCGCTCGCGGCCGGCTCGGTCGGGACCGTTGAGACGCACTACCTTGAGCTGCCCGAGCCGGTCCGGCTTGACTGCGGGCGTGAGCTCTACCCGGTCCAGGTCGCCTACGAGACGTACGGTGCCCTGTCTCCGCGCCGGGACAACGTGATCCTCGTGTGCCACGCGCTGAGTGGCGATGCGCACGCGGCTGGCTTCGCCAAGACGCCGTCGCAGGAAGGCACTCGCGACGGGTTCGGCGCCGAGGATCGCGATGGCGTCGCCGGCAAAAGCCTCGGCTGGTGGGACGGGATGATCGGCCCCGGTAAGGCCTTCGACACCGACAGGTTCTTCGTGGTCTCCACGAACTTGCTCGGTGGCTGCCGCGGCACGACCGGGCCGTCGTCGATCGACCCGGCGACAGGCAAGCCGTACGGGCCGGACTTCCCCGTCATCACCGTCGGCGACATGGTCCGAGCCGAGCGGGCTTTTCTGAACGAGCTGGGCATCGACCGGCTCGCGGCGATAGCCGGCGGCTCGCTCGGTGGCATGCAGGCGCTTGAGTGGGCGATCCTGTATCCCGACCAGGTGGACGCCATCGTGGTGATCGCCAGCACCCATGCCCTCGATCCGCAGGGCTTGGCCTGGAACGCGATCGCACGCAATGCGATCATGGGCGACCCGGCCTGGCAGGGCGGCCGGTACTACGGTACGGGCCGCGCGCCGGAAGCCGGGATGGGCGTCGCGCGCATGGTAGGTCACATCACATACCTGTCCGCGCAGGCGATCGCCGAGAAGTTCGGCCGTCGGCTGCAGTTCGCAGACGATATCCGCTACACGATCACCGAGCCAGAGTTCCAGGTCGAGAGCTACCTGCGGCACCAGGCGGACTCCTTCGTCAGGCGCTTCGACGCCAACACTTATCTCTACACGTCCCGGGCGCTGACGTATTTCGATCTCGCCCGCCAGTATGGCGGCGGCTCATTGCAGCGAGCCCTGGCGGGCGTGCGGGCGCGGACGCTCCTGATAGCGTTCAGTTCCGACTGGCTGTACCCGCCATCTGCGTCTGCAGAGATCGAGGAGGCGATGCGCGCCCTCGGCAAGCCAGTTGAGTTGCGGGTGATCGAGGCGCCGTATGGCCACGACTGCTTCCTGCTCGAGGAGCCGCGGCAGACACCGATGATCCGCCAGTTCCTCGAGCAGCACAGCCCGGCAAAGAGCAGGTCCGGTGGGTGAGGTAGAGAAAGGGGCCCGCGTGACCGACAAGCTCTCCCGCGCCGAGAAGCTGTCAGCGGCCGAGGCCGGCCACGCGTTCGGCTTCGAGACCCGACAGTTGCATGCCGGGCAGCGCCCGGACCCGAACACGGGCGCACGCGCGGTGCCGATCTTCCAGACGACCAGCTACGTGTTCGAGGATCCGGAGTCAGCAGCGGCGTACTTCAACCTGCAGGAGTACGGGAACACCTACTCGCGCATCATGAATCCGACAGTTGCCGTGTTCGAGGAGCGAGTGGCGAACCTCGAGGGCGGTGCCGGGGCGGTGGCGTTCGCGAGCGGTATCGCCGCGCAGGCGGCGGCGCTGTTCACGCTGCTGCAGCCGGGCGACCACGTCGTGTCTTCCGCGGCGCTCTACGGCGGCACGGTGAACCAGTTCAAGCACCTGTTGCGCAAGATGAACGTCGAGCTGACCTGGGTCGACCCGGACGATCCGGACGCCTGGCGGCACGCGGTCCGGCCGAACACCAAGGCGTTCTTCGGCGAGACCATCGGCAATCCGGGCGGGAACGTGCTGGACATCGAGACAGTCGCGGCGATCGCGCATGACCGTGAGGTGCCGCTGATCGTCGACAACACGTTCGCGACGCCATACCTGTGCAGGCCGATCGAGTGGGGCGCGGACATCGTGATCCACTCCGCGACCAAGTTCATCGGTGGTCACGGCACGAGCATCGGCGGCGTCGTCGTCGAGGCCGGAACCTTCAACTGGTCCAATGGCCGATTTGCCGTGGTTGCGGACCCGTCTCCGGCCTATCACGGCCTGCAGTTCCACGAGACCTTCGGCACGTACGGCTATCTGATGAAGCTCCGCGCCGAGACGCTGCGCGACCTAGGGGCGGCGCTCTCGCCGTTCAACGCGTTCCTGTTCCTGCAGGGGCTCGAGACACTGTCGCTGCGGATGGAACGCCACGTCGACAACGCCCTGGCGGTGGCGGCTTTCCTCGAGTCGCACGACCTGGCGTCGAACGTCACCTACCCGGGGCTGCCGGCGAGCAAGTACCGGCCGCTCACGGAGAAGTACCTGCCCCGCGGTGCGGGCGCGGTGTTTTCCTTTGACTGCTCCGGCGGCCGGGCCGGCGGCCAGGACCTGATCCGCAGCCTGACCCTCTGGTCCCACCTCGCGAACGTCGGCGATGCGAAGAGCCTGATCATCCACCCCGCCAGCACGACGCACAGGCAGCTCAGTGACGCCGAGCTGCGGGCGGCGGGCGTCGGGCCGGGGACGGTTCGGCTGTCGGTCGGGACCGAGTCGGCGGCCGACCTGATCTGGGACCTGGACCAGGGCTTTGCCAGCGTTGCCGCAGCCGCCGGCGATACAGCGGACGAGAAGGTGGCGACGACATGACCGATCTCGGGCGCTATCAGGATCCGCTGACCATCCAGCAAGTCCTCTACGGCGCGAGAACAATCGCGATCGTCGGCCTGTCCGCCAGCGAGCTGCGGGCCAGCTACTTCGTGGGCTACTACCTCAAGCGGCACGACTATCACGTCATCCCCGTCAATCCGCGGGAGAGCGAGATCCTCGGTGAAACGTGCTACCCGAGCCTGCTCGACCTGCCCGTGCCGGTGGACGTGGTCAACGTCTTCCGCTCGCCGGACGCGCTGCCGGGAATCGCTCGGGACGCGGTAGCCATCCACGCGGGCGCACTGTGGTGCCAGTTCGGGGTGATCAACGCCGAGGGCGCCCGTATCGCGGAGGACGGTGGCGTGACGGTGATCATGGACCGCTGCATCAAGGTGGAGCACGCGCGCTATATAGGCCGGATGCACTGGCTCGGGTTCAACACGCAGCGCATCACGTCGGTGCGCGCCGGGCTCCAGTAGCGGTAGAAGACACCTGCATCGCTGGCCCTGGCGCGTCCCGGTGGGCCTCGGCGGTGGTGCGGACCCTGACCGTGCGGCTCAGGGTTCTGCCCCGGACGGCAGCCACGCAGCTCGTCGCAGTCAGCCGGACGGCCCACGTTCCCGTCATATTTTTCGATCTTTCCGGTCGCCCTGGGAACGGCTGCGCGACGCGGGAGACAATGCGAATTGAACGCTGGCTGAATTTTCCCGTCCGTCATATATTGCGCACCCGCCCGTCATCCTCTTAAGGGATCTTGTCTCTTGCGGGATCTTGGGGTGCAGCTAATGAGGGGACCGGGATCGTAATGAGGCGTATTCGCTCCGTGCTGGCGCTCGCCTGCGTGCTGGGTGCGAGCACCCTGGCACTGGTGTGTCCGACCATGGGCCTCGCCGGGACTGCCGCAACGTCGGCAGCGGCCGCGAGTGCCAGCACACTGCCGTTCACGATCGGCACGCCGCAGCTAGCCCAGATCACGAGCACCGCCTCGGCGCAGCCGCCGTGGAACGAGTACCAGGGCGACCCCGCATTCGGCCAGTACACGTCCAACGGCGTCGGCACGCTGTACCCGACTTACACCCCTGGCGGCGTGACCACCGACACGGGCGGAGTCACCGAGCCGAACATCGCGGTCTATCCGGGCGCGACGAGCGGCACGGACGGCAACGTGCCCTACCCGGCCGGCACCGTGGGCACACCCGGCACCCTTGACGGCTACTGCGGGACTGGTGGCCAGGCCGAGGAGACCTCCGCAAGCCCGGTCCGTCAGCCGACCGGGACGACACTGCCGCTCGCGCCGGACTATTTCCCGCACATCGTGGAAAACGCCGACGGCACCCTCACCGGGTACTTCGACTACCGGCCGAAAGATGCCGATGAGGCGATCATCGCCGCAACCTCGGCTGACAACGGCAGGACCTGGACCTATGAGGGCGAGGCGCTGGAGGAGAACCCCGGCTACTGCCCCTCGGCCGACACCACCGACGACGGAGAGGGTCACCCGAACGTCCTCACGATCGGCGGCAGCACGTACCTGTACACGCTGCCCCGGGCCGCGGGCGACATGCAGGGCGTGGGCATGATCGTGCACCAGTTCAGCCCGACGGAGTCGGACCCGCTCGCTGGCCTTCCGGCCACCGAGTCGGTTGGCATCGACCCCGACGCGTTCGTGCCGGCTGGCACTGCGACGATCAGCGTCACGCACGGCACGGCCGAGACCATCCCGCTCACCACCCTTGGCACGCCAAACTCGCCCGAGCAGCTGATCGTCGGGAGCTTCGTCGACCTCACCCAGACCCCCGGCACGCCGACCGTCATCACCTGCACCGGGCTCGGCACGAGCTCGCTGACCGGGTGCACCACTGCGTCCGGCGACAGCGTCAACGTGCAGGCCGGTGACCTCATCGAGCAGGTGCTCGGGTTCACTACCAAGTCCTCCGACATCGGGACCGTCCCCGCCGGGCCGAACACGACGACTGGTGACGACTCCACCCTCGCGAGCCTGACGGTTGACCCGGTCGCCGCGACCGTCCCGGCGGACGGCTACACCGCGAACCAGTTCGCTAACCCGCTGACCGGAACCATGTTCAACAACGACGCTCCGATGCGTCTGTACATCAACGGCACAGCGATCTACTGCACGAACGCCAACGCGAACCCGACCGATCACATCGAGGACTGCACGGCGGGCTCGGGCAACCCGGCTTTCGACATCTCGTCGGAGTGGGAGCCGATCACCGGCGACCCGATCGTCCCGGCCACCGCGTACGACACGGCGCAGGGCGACGGCATGACGACCGGCCTGGTCGCCCCCGACGGCATCGTCGGCACGCTCCCGAGCTACCCGGAGACGAGCCCAGGTGCTGTGCCGGCCGGCGCGACTTACGTGATGTACACCGAGAAGGAGCTCGGCTACTACGATGCCGCCGAGACGACCGCGGCCGGCACCGTCGAAAGCACGCCGTCCACTTTCTCGATCGCCTCGACACCTGGGCCCTACATCTCCGCGGACCTCGCCTCCGTCGGTTCGGCCGGCCCGTGGACAGTCTCTCTCGGCGTCACCACGTCAGCCGGGACAACCGCGATCGTGCCGGTCACTTGCACCGGGCTGGATGAGTCCACCGGCGCGTTCTCCGGCTGCACCGTGCCGAGTGCCGACAGCGGCGACACGTTCGCGTCGAACTCGTACCTGGCCGCACCGGGTGCCGCGCTGGTCAGCCCGTCGACGCTCGGCGAGATCGG
>JASHTT010000327.1 GCA_030040415.1 Streptosporangiaceae bacterium
ACCCGGCCCGGCCCAGCGCGGGCCCGAACCGGCGGTCATGGTAGCCGCCCGTCCCGGCGTCCAGCGAGTCGGCGAGGTCACCGGGGTCCAGGTCGCTGCCGTCGGCCCGGGCCGGCTCGAAATCCAGCCACGACAGCACCGGCGGGGACCGCCGCGGCACCCGCGGCAGGCCAGTGCCGGTACCGGGTCGGCCGGCCTTACGCGAAGATCGCCGTCGGCCAGGCCCGCGGGTCGTCGGCTGGCCAGAGCCGCCGGGTCGGGTGCGCGACTGCGAGGTGCCGGGCTGGCCAGGACCGGGTTGCGGGACGGGCGGCGTCGCCGGGGTCTGGGTCACAAGCGCCTCCCGTCCCGGATCAGTCGTCGCGGGTCGGCTCATCGGCGCGAACCCGCTTACTTATCGACCATAGTATCGAATACCACTGACATTCTGCGGTAACGACGCGGACGAGTACGGCCCGAACGCACGCCGTGAGACGTAGGACCGCAAGCGCGGCGCCGCGCGGCCGAGGTGGCGGTGTGGCCGGGGACGTGAAGCCGCGTGCCACGAGGTGGGATATGGCGATGTGGCCGGGGCGGGTGGCGCGCCCCGCCCCGGCCGGAACGGGCTGTTAGCTCTGCAGGGTCAGTTGGACTAGGTGCACGGTCGTGCCGGACAGGACGCCTAGTACCCAGTTGCCGGTCTTGGACTTGGCCGGGATGGTGACGCTGATGGACCACATGGACGGGCCGGCTTTCTTGAGCGCGGGCCCCGTCTTCGTGGGCGTAGCGGGTGCCCGGACGGCTTCCACATACGTCGGTGCGGTGGTGACGCCGAGCAGATAAGCGTCGACGGTGAACGCCTTGCCCGCGGTGACCACGTACCGGCCGTTCACGAGCTTGGCGCCGTTGATGTAGAAGTCCGTGAGCGTGGCCTTGCCAGTCAGCGTCGTAGTGGTACCGGCCTTGCTGGTAGCGGTCGCGGTCCAGGTGATCGCGCTCTCGGTCCGCTTGACCTTCAGCGCGCAGGGTGCGGCCAGCCCGGAGATTGCCTCGGTCGCGGTGCAGGTGATCGTCGACGGGCCTGGCGCCTCGTAAATTACGCCGTTGCTGATACCGGTGACGGTGACCTTGGGCGCGGTCTGGTCGATGCTGACCGTCACGCTGACGGTTGCGATGCCGCCGTCGGTGCCGTGGATGGTCTCGGATACGACCTGGTCTGCACCGTTCTTGCTGAGCGTGAGCGGGCTAGGGCACGGACCAGTCAGCGGCGCGGACCCTGGGGTGCAGGTGAAGGTGACGGTGACCGGAGCGGGATACCAGCCGTACTTGCTCTCGGCGCTCTTGCTGGACAGCGTGGCGGTGATGACAGGGTTCTTGACCGCGGTCGATCCCGAGGAGGCCAGGTAGTCCGCGCTGCCGCCGTACGCAGCTGCGACGGTCTCCGCCCCCGACGAGGAGTACGCGACGGTTGCGCTCCCGGAACTGTTCAGTGAGGCGCTGCCGACCGACTTGCCATTGACAGTGAAGGCCACCTTCCCGGACGGCGTACCCGCGCCGGGCGCACTGGCCGTCACCGTCGCCGACAACGCGCTAGCGGTGACCTTGAGGCTCGTCGCGGTACCGGCTTTGGCGATGGTCAGTGTGTCGTCGCCGCTGGCTGCGGTGTAAGTGGACGTGCCGGAGTAATTCGCCTCGACCGCATGCGACCCGGCCGCCGAGCCGGTCATGTCCAGGGTGGCGGTGCCACTTGAGCTGACCGTGACCGGCGCGCCGTCGTCGGTGCCGCCGACCAGCCACTGCACCGTGCCGCCCGAGACTGGGCCGCCGCCGGAGGTGAGTGTGGCGGTCAGTGTCACCGGCTGCCCGTATACCGGGCTGGCCACGTTCTGAGCGATGGCGACCTTCGTGGGCGCAGTCACCGTGAGCGAGAGCGGCTGCGTGGTGGTCAGGGCCGGGTCGGAGGAGTCCGCGACCTGGACGGTGAAGCTGGTGGTGCCTGCCGAGGTCGGCGTGCCGGAGATGACGCCGGCCGACGACAGGCTGAGCCCGGGCGGCAGCGACGACCCGGACGCCAGCGACCAGGTATACGGGCTCCAGCCACCTGTGGCTGTCAGCGTCGTCGAGTACGAGCTCCCGAGCAGCGCGTGCTGCAGAGTGGTCGTGGTCACTGACAGCGGCGGCAACAACGCGTCGATCAGTCGGCTGCCAGCATTGACGACGAATACGTTGCCACCCTGGACTGCCACACCTTCGAGGCCAGACAGGTCGGTGAACGGCAGTGTCACCTGCTGGCTGGAGGAGGTGGCCCCGGCTGGCAACTCGACCACCTTGTCGAGCGCCGAGTCTGTGACGTACACGTCTCCGGCTGAGTCGACAGCCACGCCGTACGGCGAAGCTAGGTCGGTGAACGGCAGTTTCACCTGCTGGCTAGAAGAGGTGGCCCCGGCAGGCAGCTCGTACACCCCCGGAATGCCGGCCGCGTACACGTCCCCCTTGGCGTCGACGGCCACGCTTATCGGCATTGTTCCCGTGGCGAACGGCACGGTGACTTGCTGGCTGGAGGAGGTGGCGTCAGCGGGCAGCTCGACCACCTCGTCGGTAAGCGCGTCCGCCACGTACACGTTTCCTGAGGCGCTGACCGCTATCCCTTCGGGCTCGCCGAGGCCGGTGAACGGCAGGGTGATCTGCTGGCTGGAGGAGGTCGCGCCCGCGGGCAGTTCCACCACGTAAGGCGGGTCCTGGTCGACCACGAAGATGTCGCCATTCCCGTCAACGGCTACGCCATAAGGGGACTCCAGCCCGGTGAACGGCAACGTCACGGGCTCGGCTGAGCCGGCAGGCAATTCAACGACTTCGTCAAGTTGCGAGTCGGCAACGAACACATCACCTTGACTGTCTACGGCTATCCCGTGCGGGAAACCCAGGTCGCTGATCGGCAGCGTCACCTGGACTTGCGTAGACGCTACCGCGCTTGGATCGGCCATCCCGACCAACCAGCCTGCCGTTACCACCGCGGCTAGTGTCCCTGTCACTACGCGCCACAGCACGTGGCTCTGCGTGAGACTTCTCGCCCTGCACTTGCCGTTGTTCATCGCAACCCCGCCCTTTTTGTCGGCCGGGTGCAGGCGCCGTGACGCCGTTAGCGCGCAATCCGAGGGTGCCTTCGCCCGGATGGATCGCCAGTGCTGCGTGGC
>JASHTT010000328.1 GCA_030040415.1 Streptosporangiaceae bacterium
GGCGGCGCGCGCAGGCCGCCAGCTGGGCAGCCAGCTCCGGAGCACTGATCGTCGAAGACGACTACGACGGCGAGTTTCGGTATGACCGCCAGCCGGTCGGGGCCCTGCAGGCGCTGGCACCCGAGCACGTTGTCTACGCCGGAACCGCCAGTAAGACCCTGGCGCCCGGACTGCGGCTGGGCTGGCTCGTGCTGCCCGCGCGCCTGATGGACGCCGTCGTCGACGCCAAGCGGGTCGCGGACGGGCAGACCAGCACTTTCGACCAGCTCGCGCTCGCCGAGTTCATCGACTCCGGCGCCTACGACCGGCACATCCGGCGGAGCAGGCTCGCCTACCGGCGCCGCCGCGACCGGCTCGTGGCCACGCTCGCCCGGCATGCGCCCGCGGTGCGGCTGACCGGGATCGCGGCCGGGCTGCACGCGGTCGCCGAACTGCCGCCCGGTCAGTCCGAGGACGGGGCGGTCGACAGCGCAGCCGCCAGAGGGCTTGCCGTCGAGGGCCTCGGCGCGTACGCACGCGGCGCGCACACGCGGGACCCGGCGCTCGTCGTCGGGTACGCCAGCCCACCCGAGCACGACTACACCAGTGCGCTCGCGCGCCTGTGCGCGGCCATCACGGGGACGCCGTAACCCGCTTTCGCCGGGAAGGGCCGCGCCAGGTAGCCGCGGGCGCGCCCGACGAGTCGTTGACGCCGCGTCGGCGGCTACATAAGATCATGATGCTTTTTGCTGATTTACTGGGACCGGGAGTTCAGCGGCGTGGCTGGGCATACAACGACAACAGAGGCGGTCGGGCCTACCCTGGCGCAGCCGCGCCGTAGTCGGGCCAGGATCGCGCTGGCCTGGACGCTCACTGTGGCCGGCCTGCTGGCCTACAACTGGTGGGTGCTCGTCCCGCTGAAACCTGGCCTCATGAACTCGCCCAGCGAGTTGTTCAGCAACCTTGAGGTGAACGGGCTTCCGTACGCGACAGTTATGCAGCGCCTGGACCTATCGTCCGGAGTCCTGCTGCTCGCCGCGTTCCTCGTGGCTGGCAATGGCGCGATCCGTCGTCGCAGCGGTCGCGGCGAGTGGCTGGCGATGATGGGCTTCGCCATCGCCGGAGCACTTGGCGGCCGGTTTCCCGAGGTGTGCAACGACACAAGCGACGCCGTCTGCCGCCGGATGGAGTGGCGTTTCGAGCTGCCGGTCAGTCAGTACATCCACATCGCGGCCGGGATCTGCGAGTTCGCATCCATAACGATCGCGCTGGTGCTCGCGGTGCGCGGCAGCCGGGGCCTGCAGACCCGCGCAGCCAGGATCTACCGCGGCTTGCTGAGGGGCGCGCTTGTCGCCTATCCGTTGCTAGGCGCCGCGTACCTGCTCAACAGGCTTGGCGGGATCATGGAGGGGGTGTTCTTCACCGGGTTCACGGTGATGGTGCTGACTCAGGTTGCCGAGCGCACCGGTCGCCGCCCGGCGCAGTCCGCCACGGCCCAATCGGCGACTCAGACGCGCTCTGCGGCGTGACGCCCGCGCTCGTGGGCGGGAGTCGCGCCAGTCTCCTTGATGGGCGCGATCCGCACCAGGCAGTTGTAGGTGACGACCGCGATCGCGAGGTGCATGACCATCAGGACGGCGACGGCCTTGCCGGGGGCACCGCCGTGCAAGATGTACAGGTCGGGCAACCACAGCACCAGGGTCACCAGCACGGCGAGCCGGAGGAACAGCCAGCGTGGTTGTGAGGAGATCCTGGTGACGATCGGCCACCCGATGCAGGCGATGATCACCCCGATGACCGTTAGCTTCCCGTAGTCGCCGAACTGGAAGTGCGCATATCCCCTGGTGGACGGGAAGACGTCCTGTCCGATGACCACCAGGAGAGCGTCGGCGGCGAGCGAGCCGGCGATGGACGCGATGGTGGCAAGCAGCACGCGCAGCCAGCTGGGCTGGCCATGCTGGGGCTTGAAGTCAACTCGCACTATGGACAGGGCCCGCTGGATCATGGCAGCGAGGATATCTGGAGCCGCGGACTTGACCGGCCACGCCGGGGCTTAGCTAGTCGTCGGCGGACAGCGCGGGCAGCCGGTCCGCCAGCCGCCCGAGCGCGGCAGCGATACAGCCTGGACGCTCGTGCCAAGGCAGGTGGCCTGCGGCGGGCACGATGGCGAGGCGGGCGTCGGCGAACAGCGCGGCGGTGGACGACGCTGTTTCAGCAGGGAACGGGCTTGCGCCCCCAGCCACGATCTCGACAGGGCCGCTGTATCTGGCGAGCTGACCAGCTAGCCCGCCGTCAGCCTGCGCTGCCGTGATCGACTCGAAGGTGCCGGTGTAGCAGTCGACGCCGATGCGGATCCCTTCCGGCGGCGGCGGTGCCGTCGAGGGATCGGCGAAGTAGGCCGGCCACATCAGCCGGAACGACTCGACGTTGGCCGCGTCAGCCTCGGGCGTTCCCTTTGTGGCCTCGGCCAGCTCGTCGAGCGCTGTGATCTCGGCAAGCGCCTCCGGACCCGCCCTGGAGTCCATCTCCGCCGCGAACGCCTCGAACCCCCCGTCACCCGCCCCGCCAAGCGAGTCCACGAGTACCAAGCCGGCGACTCGTTCGGGCGCGGCGGCGGCGACCTGCATCGCCAGGTAGCCGCCCCAGCTGTGGCCCAGCACCACGGCGTCGCCAAGCCCGTGGTGATCGAGGACAGTGAGAGCGTCGGCGACGTGCTGGGCGATAGTAAACGGGCCGGATGTTGTCGATGGCGCCACGCCCCGCTGGGTGTACCGCAACACCGTCCAGCCAGTCAGTTCGCTGGCGAGCGAGTCGAGGTAGTCGTTCATGCCTGGTCCGCCGTGTAGCACGAGCAGCGGGCGGCCCTGGCCGCTTCGCAGCCCGGCCAGGACGCCTCCCGGTACGGGTACTGAGAACTGTTCCGCAACAGCTGATTCGGTCACCAGCGGATAATAACGACTCACCGGGCCGATGGGTCAATCTGTTTCCGCAGCCCGCGTGTGCCCGGATGTGTGTGCTAATCCGGCTCCGCGCCGGAGCGCCGCCGATGCGCCAGTTTCCGCAACCAGCCGGAGGCTTGGCGATCGCGGGCGTGCCGCCCGCCACCTTGAGGGCTCTTGTCTCCCGCTGCGGACTGCTCGCGCTCATCGAGTTCTTGCTCGCGGTCTCGCTCGAGCTCATCTAGATCACGTTCGCGGTCAGGTTCGAGCTGATGGTCCGCGGCGAGTTGCCCCATGACGTCGCGAGGCTCTTCCAGATCGTGCCGGGCCTCTTGATCGCTGTCATACGGCGGAGGGACCTGGCTGCCACCTTCGGGCAAGTACCGGGGAAAGGTCACGTGTTTACGGTACCTCGGAAAAGAATGGCGGCCTACTCTTCCGAGGCTGCACGTGCCAACGCGAAGACCGATGATCAAAGCCTGCCGTAGGGTCGGTGACGGTTGCCGGACGCCTATCGGACAAGGGGACCGAGATGGACAAGCAGGGCTGGGGAATCGGAGTCGTCGAACTCTTGTATCCGGATCTGGCCGCGGCCAAGGACTTCTACCAGGCCTTTTCGGCCTGCCGGTCGACCGGGAAGACGACACGTCGGTCTCCTTCGTGCTCGGCGATCTTGTCGTCATCTTGCTGACCTTGGACTCGGCTCGGGAACTCGTCGAGCCCCTGCCGGTTGCCGCT
>JASHTT010000329.1 GCA_030040415.1 Streptosporangiaceae bacterium
ACTCGCCGCCCCGGCCGCGGTAGTGCCGACGCGCGGAGTCCGCGGTCATCGCCGCGTACAGCCCAGCGACCAGCGGCAGGGTCGGGGCGCGCAGCAGGGACAGCCGGTACAGCCGCAGCATCGGCGCGTACGTGATGGTCATGAGGAGCCATCCAGTGAGCCCAGCGGCGGCCAGCCACACCGACACGGCCGTGTTCGCCCCGGCGGCGAGCGCGACCACACCGGCAAGGCCGGCCAGCGGCGGCAGCAGGTACAGCCAGGCGAGCGCGGCGAGCGTGCCGGCCAGCGCGGCCGGCGAGTAGCCGAGCTGGGTGTAGGCGCTGCGCGCGACCATGTGCCAGACGTCGGCGACCTTCTCGTATGGCCGCAGGCTGATCACGTCAGTGCTGAGGCCGAGCCAGCACCGGCCGCCGGACCGCTTGACCAGCGTGCCGAGCGCGACGTCATCGATGCGCGCGTCCCGGATCGCCGCGACGCCGCCCGCCGCTGCCAGCGCGTCAGCCCTGAACAGCATGCAGCCGCCTGCCGCCGCGGCGGTCCGCGACGTGGGCCGGCTGACCCGCCGGAACGGGTACAGCTGGGCGAAGAAATACACGAAGGCGGGAACGAGCAACCGTTCGGCCAGTGTGCTCGTGCGCAACAGCGCCATCTGCGAGACCAGGGCCAGCCGGTGCCCCGTCGCCGCGTTGACAAGGGTCGTGAGCGTACTCGGTGACATCGCGATGTCGGCATCGGTGAACAGGATGTACTGCGCGCCCTCAGCAGTCGCCGCTTGCACGCCTTCGGACATCGCCCACACCTTGCCTGCCCAGCCTGCCGGAGCGGGCCTGGCCGCGATGACGATCAGCGCTCTGCTGCCCGGCATTGGCTGCGGCCGCGACGTGGCCTGCCGCCCGTTCCCTTTCATGACCACGGGCCAGCCGGCCTGCTTACCGGTCGTGGCGGCGACGTCCGCCGTGCCGTCGTCGCTGTCGTCGTCTACCACGATGACGGTGAGCGCGCCCGGGTAGTCCTGGCCGAGCAGGCCAGGCAGTGACTGCGGGAGCATGTCGGCCTCGTTCCTGGCCGGGACGACCGCGACGACGGCCGGCAGCCCGGCAGGCGTTCCCGCGGCGGGCGGCAGCCGCTGGCCGGTGAGCCAGTAGCCGCCATGCAGGGCGAGGAGGTACAGCCAGGCGAGCGCGGCCGCCGAGGTGAGCGCGCAGATGACGACGACGGGAGCCTCCAGCGGCTGACGGGCACGGCAAGCCAGCGGCCTGCGTGGACTTATCACCGGATAGCATGCCAGGGTGGCGCAGCCAGCCGACAGGTCACGGACCGTGCGCGCTTTCTCGCGCGCTGACCTGCGCCCCGCGGTTGCGACGCTGGCCCGAGCGTTCGCCGACGACCCGGTGATGGGCTGGATCTTTCCCGACGAGCAGATGCGCGACCGGCGGCTGCCCAAGTTCTTCACGATCACGATGCGCGGTACCAGCCTGCTGCACGATGGCACCGAGATCGTGGTCGCCGGCGGCCGCGTGCTCGGCTGCGCGATCTGGATTCCGCCGGGGGCGTGGCGGCCGTCAGACTGGCATCAGCTGGCCACGCTGCCCGGGTACGCCTGGGCGCTGCGGTCCCGGCTCGGCGTCGCGAGCCGCATGTACGGGACGCTGCTCGAGGCCCATCCGCACGAGCCGCACTGGTACCTGTCCGGTATCGGCACGGACCCGCCGGTACAGGGGACCGGCGTCGGCAGCGAGCTGATGAGGTCCCGGCTGGCCCGGTGCGATGCTGCGGGTCTGCCTGCATACCTGGAGTCGAGCAAGGAGAGCAACGTGCCGTTCTACCGCAGCCACGGGTTCTCGGTGACCAGGGAACTTACGATTCCGGATGGCGGGCCCACGTTGTGGCTGATGTGGCGCGAACCGCGCCTGGTGCAGGCATGAACGTGCTCCCATCGGCTGGCCAGTTCCGCCCGCCGGACGCCGGTGAGCCGGTGCACTGGGCCGAGCACCTGCGGGTGGCCGACCTGAGCGTAGGCACGTACTCGATTCCCGCGGGCGGCACGGACGAGCAGACTCCGCACACCGAGGACGAGATCTACGTGATCACCGCCGGGCGCGCCCGGCTGGAGTCCGGCGGCGAGGCAGCAGAGGTACGGGCCGGGTCGGTCGTCTACGTGCCCGCTGGCGAAGTGCACCAGTTCACCGACATCGCCGAGGACCTAGTGGCGATCGTCGTGTTCGCGCCCGCCGAATACACAAGGAACGGCGCGTCCGGCGCCTGATCCGCGACCGCCTGATCCGCGACCGCTTGAGCTGCGACCGCTTGAGCTGCGACCGCTTGAGCTGCGTGCAGCTTCGCGGCCACCAGCTGACCCGCGTGCGTCGCAATGCGCTACTGCGCTTTATTCGGCAATTATGGTTATTAACCCGGTTAGGGCTTATAGTGGAATTGGGGGGCGAGGGCTGTGCCCGCGACAGCTACGGGGTCTCGCCAACAGGAAGGTGCCGGATGAGCGGCAGAAAGATACCCGATACCGACCGATTGCTCACTCCAGCGGAAGTGGCCGCCATTTTCCGGGTTGATCCGAAAACGGTCACCCGGTGGGCGCGGGACGGCAGGCTTACCGCCGTCCGGACGCTCGGCGGGCACCGTCGCTACCGAGAGACCGAGGTTCTCGGCCTGCTCAGGGAAGCCGGGGCCGAACCCGCGCGGTGACGGGGCCTGACGCTGGCCCGGAGTGCATAGAGTTGGGCCTGTGGCAGATCCGGCGAGCTACCGGCCGGCGCCCGGCTCCATCCCTGAATCGCCGGGCGTCTACAGGTTCCGGGACGAGCGCGGCCGGGTCGTCTACGTCGGCAAGGCCAAGAGCCTCCGGTCGCGGCTGAACTCGTACTTCGCCGACTTCGCGAGCCTGCACCCGCGAACCCAGTCGATGCTGCTCGCCGCCGCTCGGGTGGACTGGACGGTGGTCGGCACCGAGGTCGAAGCGCTGCAGCTCGAGTACTCCTGGATCAAGGAGTTCGACCCGCGGTTCAACGTCAGGTACCGCGACGACAAGAGCTATCCGTATCTCGCGGTGCTGATGAACGAGGAGTTCCCGCGCGTGCAGGTGATGCGCGGGGCGAAGCGGCGCGGCGTGCGCTACTTCGGCCCGTACTCGCACGCATGGGCGATCAGGGACACCGTGGATACGCTGCTGCGGGTGTTCCCGGTCCGGACCTGCTCCGCCGGCGTGTTCAAGCGGGCCGGCCAGATCGGCCGTCCGTGCCTGCTCGGCTACATCGGCAAGTGCTCGGCGCCGTGCGTCGGCAGGATCAGCGAGGCCGCGCACCGCGAGCTTGCCGAGGAGTTCTGCGACTTCATGAGCGGCCAGACCGGCAAGTTCATCAAGCGGCTGGAAGCGCAGATGCGCGAGGCGGCGGCCGCCGAGGAGTACGAGCGGGCCGCGCGACTGCGCGACGACATCCAGGCCCTGCAGCGTGCGCTCGAAAAGCAGGCGGTGGTGCTGCCAGATGGCACGGACTGCGACGTGATCGCGCTGGCGGAGGACCAGCTCGAGGCCGCGGTCCAGGTGTTCTACGTGCGGAGCGGCCGGGTTCGCGGACAACGTGGCTGGGTGCTGGACAAGGTGGAGGACGTCACGACAGCCGAACTCGTCGAGCACTTCCTCGGCCAGGTCTACGACGAGGACCCGGTGGCCTCGGACGGGGTCAGCCGGACCGGAACCGGCAGGCCCGGACCCGACGCTGGTAGCACTCGGCGGGCCCGCACGGCGGATGCCGGGCGCTCGGCCATTCCGCGGGAGGTGCTGGTGCCAGCCCTGCCGCCGGATCCGGCCACCATGGAGGAGTGGCTCGCGGCCAGGCGCGGCGGCCGGGTGAGCCTGCGGGTGCCGCAGCGCGGTGACAAGAAGGCGCTGCTGGAAACCGTCGCGCGGAACGCGATGGAGTCGCTCGCCGTGCACAAGACGCGCCGCGCCAGCGACCTGACAACCCGCAGCGTGGCGCTGCACGAGATCCAGGAGTCGCTTGGCCTCGACGAGGCGCCGCTGCGGATCGAGAGCTACGACGTCTCGAACCTGCAAGGGACCCACGTCGTGGCTTCCATGGTGGTGTTCGAAGACGGCCTGGCGCGCAAGTCGGAGTACCGCAGGTTCGCCATCAAGGGCATCGACGGGACCGACGACCTCGCGGCGATACACGAGGTCATTACCAGGCGGTTCCGCCGGTACCTGGACGAGCGGGCGGCGGCCCGGATCGAGCTCGATGAGTACGGTCAGCCGACCGATCCGGAGCAGCAGCGCAAGTTTGCCTACCCGCCTAACCTGCTCGTC
>JASHTT010000029.1 GCA_030040415.1 Streptosporangiaceae bacterium
CAGCCGCTCGCGCGTGCGCGATGAGCAGGTCGGCGCGCCCGGCTCGCTGCGGATACCAGGAGTAGGTGGCGAAGTGCTCGTCGGCCTCGGCGCGCGCTTGCTCCAGCGCGCGGCCGGGCGCCGGGCTGTAGGCCGGCCGGCGCAGCGCAGCGAACCGGCGCTCGTACGCGAGCGTGGTAAGCGCCACCGTCCAGCCCTGGCCCACGTCGCCGACGACATTGCCGCGCGGCACCCGAGCGTCGGTCAGGAAGACCTCGTTGAAGGAGGCGTGGAAGTTCATCTGCCGCAGCGGCCGCGCGTCGACGCCCGGCTGGTGCATCGGCAGCGCGAAGTAGCTGATGCCGCGGTGCTTGGGCAGCTCGCCGTCGGTCCTTGCCAGCAGCATGCCCATGTCAGCGTGGTGCGCGCTGGTGCTCCACAGCTTCTGCCCGTTGATCATCCAGCCGTCACCATCGAGCACCGCGGAGGTCGAAAGGCCGGCTAGGTCCGAGCCGGCGCCGGGCTCGCTGAATAGCTGGCACCACGTCAGCTCGCCGGTGAGGGTAGGCCGCAACAGGCGGTCACGCAGCTCGTCGCCGCCGTGCGCGAGGATCGTCGGGGCGGCGAGCCAGGTGCCGCTGCCGACTGGCGTGCCCACGGCGCCCAGCCTGACCAGCTCGGTCGCGACGAGTTCGTCCGCCCAGGCGGGCAGGCCGCGCCCATGCCAGCGTCGCGGCCAGCTCGGCACGGCCCAGCCCGCGTCCACTAGCAGCTCGCGCCAGGCGCGCAGCTCGCTGTCGGGGTCCCAGTGCCGCCCCAGCCACGCACTGAGCTCCGCGCGCACCTCCGCAGGGGAGGGAACGGCACTGCCCGGGCTGGCTGCCGTCGTCTGCTCGGTCATGCCCGGGCTGGGTCACTGGTGGCGATCTCGTCCAGGAACGCGCGCGCCTGAGCGTCGAACTCCGCTGGCCTGGAGACGTTCGGCGCGTGTCCGGCACCGTCGATCACGACCTTGCGGGCGCCCGGAATCTTGGCCGCCATGTAGTCGGCAGCGCCGTGGAACTGAGTGTCGTCCGCGCCCACCACGATCAGCGTGGGCGCGGTGATGCGCGGCAGCCCGTCCATCACGTGCGCATCGCGTTGCGTCAGTGTGTGCCGGGCGGCCATGATGACGCCGGACGCATCGGCGTGCTGCCCCGCGTGCAGCTCTGCGCTGCCGCCCAGCGCGGCCAGCCCCTGTTCCTCGAGCCGCTTCGCGGTCGCATCGGCGCGGCGGTTCCAGTCGTCGCGCGCTGCCTCGTTGCGGAAGCCCGGACCGGTGCCGATGAGCAGCAGGCCGGCCACCCGATCGGGGTGCGACAACGCGAACGACAGCGACAGGTATCCGCCGAGGGAGTGGCCGCCCAAGACGGCCCTGTCGTGGCCCAGTTCGTCGAGTATGGCCGCCATGTCCGCGAGCACCGCGGCGGCGCCGTAGAACGCGGGGTCGGCGGGGGAGTCGCTGGCGCCGTGCCCTGGCAGGTCCCAGGTGATGAGCTGGCTGCGCGCGCTGAGCGCGGCCACGTTCTTCGCGAACATGGCTGAGGTAGCGCCGTAGCCGTGGCTCAGCAGCAGCGGTGGCGAGCCGCTGCCGTAGACCTCGTAGCTGATGCCGCCGCCGGGACGGGCCAGAACGGGCATCGCGATCCTGCCTTTCTGTCGTGCCGCTACGTACCGGAGAAGTCCGCGGTCCGCCGCGCGCCGACCGCTGCCACGCCCTCGCGCCAGTCGGCCGTGCGCATCAGCCGCTCCTGCTCAGTGCGCTCGCGTGCCATGGCCTCGCGGGCCTGGTCGGCCAGCCCGGCCCGCATCGTGGCGCGGATCGAGCGCACGGCCAGCGGGGCAGAGGAGGCAATGCGGGCGGCGAGCGCGTGCGCTTCGCCCCTGGCCTCGCCGCTGGCGGCGAGCCGGTCGGCCAGGCCGATGGCGCATGCTTCCTGCCCGCCGACCCGGCGGCCGGTGTAGAGCAGTTCGAGTGCGGCCTGCTGGCCGACTGCCGCGGGCAGCGTGACGGTGAGCCCGAAACCCTGGTGGATGCCGAGCAGCGCGAAGTTCGCCGCGAACCTGGCCTCCGGTGCCGCCACCCGGAAGTCAGCGGCCATGGCCAGGCCGAGCCCGCCGCCTACGGCGGCGCCCTGCACCGCGACCACCATCGGCAGCGGTTGCTCGAACAGCCTGATCGCCTGGTCGTACAGATGCGGACCAGCCTGCCCGCCGACCGACCCGGGATCGGCGAAGTCGGCGCCGGCGCAGAAGACGCGCCCGGCGCTGCACAAGACGATGGCCCGGCAGCGGGCGCCGGCGGCGAGATCCTCGCAGGCATCAGCGATCTGGCCGATGAGAGCCGTGCTGAAGTGGTTGCTCGGCGGTCGGCTGAACTCAACCGTCGCGACGTGATCGTCTGACAGCTCGACCGAAAGCTCGGCCTGCGGTGCGCTTCCGCTCAGATCCGCCATCCCGACATCGTATGGCCGGGCCCCGTCGGAACGGCTGCTGTCCACAGGTGTTGTGGACAGGTTGTGTGTCGTCCGGTGGAAATCAGCCGTGCACAGGGGATAAACACCGGATGTCCTGTGGATGAAAAAAGAATCTTGAATATCTCGCGGAAAGGCCTTGTGCAGCGCACTCGGTTGGCAGTAGAAATCTCTCACCACTGAAGACGGGATCCGCCCCGGGGGGAACCCCGGGAACGTCGGAAGGGCTGGGAGACCGGGCCGGACGGCGGGAATCTGACACCGGTGGCGGGTGCGCCGCAGGGCGTAGTCGAAAAGACCAGAGCAGTTGAGCGGCCGGGTAGAACCGGGCAACCGGTAGAGCCGGCCAGCCGAAACAGCCGAGCAATCGGCGGTGGCGGCCATCGACGGCAACGGGTTGGGTTAGTGCAGGCCCCAGGGTCTGAGCTGGCCAAAGACCCAGCTGGACTTGAGACTTGGCAGTGCGGCAGGTCCCGGGGCGAGGCCCCTCCATCTCATACATGGAGGGGCCTCAGCTCGTTGGCCGACCCGGCCTGTGCTTGCCGTTGGGGCTTACCGTTGGGGCTCATCGTCGGGGCTGACCGTTGGGCTGACGGTAGGGCTGTGCTGACAAGCGCAGTCGGTTGCGCATCGTCGGCGAGGCCCTGTTCCCGCCAGGCCCTTATTGGCCCGCCGTTGCCGGCTTGCGTTCCCTGGCTATGCCGTCGGCAAACTCGGTCGCCGACGCCATAACAAGTACTTTCCCGTAAATAGTAGCAATTCGTGGTGGCGCGGACGCAACCGACTGTGATCGTCGCGTTGCCTACCGGGATACGCCGCCAGCCGCGTGTTTGACGGGGCCATTGGCTGACTACGGTGCGACACTGACTAGTGACGTTCCGTGCTAGAGCTTGATGACGGAACGACTAGCGAACGAGCCTGGCGGTCAAGGCGGGACGGGGTGGCATGGCAACCGGCATCGACGTGGACGGCGCTGTCGGCGGCTGCGCGACCGTCAGGCCGACGGCGTCCGTCAAGGACGTGGTGATCGTCCGGAACGGCCCGGTGCAACCGACCAGGCGGGCGGTGCTGCATGTACACGCCCTGGGCGATCCTGACGTGCCACCCGGCCTGATGAGCTGGTACACCGAGCGGGGCTTCCAGTTCTATCTGGCTGTCGTGCGGCTACCCGTCGCCCGGATGGCGCTGCGCGGGCCTGTGGGCCTCGCGGCGGATCGCGTCCTCCGGCAGGCGGCCGACCGGCCTGCGGGCTGGCTCGCGCCGTTCTTCAGTGACCTAGACGCTGCCACCGAGCACCTGCGTGACACGGACGGCATGGACGACGTCTTCGTCACTGCCCGCGGCCACGGCGCGCTTCCCGTCGCGCTGTGGACGCAAGCGAGGCAGTCCGCCCGCGCCGGGCAGGCTGAGCGCAGTGCTGGCCCGAACTCGGCTGGGCCGAACTCGGGCGGCCCGAACGCGGGCGGCCCGAACGCGGGCGGCCCGAACGCGCTGATTCTCTACGAGCCGGTCTTCCCGGTCCGGCGCGGCGTCTGCCTGCACATCAGCTGTCCCGTGCTCGTGCTGACCGCCTGCGGTGAAAGACCCGCTGGCGAACGGCCGCGCGGTAGCCGCCGGCCCGTTCCCGCCATGAACCTCGGCGCGCACGTGACCTGGCGCCAGCTGCCGCGCACCGCCGGGCAGCCGGTTTTGACCGGCGGTGCCGTCGGCCTCCAGGAGGTCTGCGGGGAGCTTGGCCGCTGGCTCGGTGCCTACATGTACGGGCAGACTCGCGACCAGTTGCTCTAGCTGACCACATTCACGGACACGGACGGGTAGCCGGTTGCGCCGTTCGGCTCGGGTGGTGCCTGGACCGCGGTCTGGGTGTAGCCGGTGCGGTCAGTGGCACGAGCCTCGATGAGGTAAGGCCCGGGCGGCACGTCGGTGTCCCAGTAATAGACCCACTGACGCCAGGTGTCGATGTCCGGCACCGCCGCGAGCTGCGCCTCGTACCACGGGCCGCCGCCGATCCGCACCTCCACGGCCTCGATGCCCTTGTGCTGCGCCCAGGCTTCACCCGCGATGGCAGTGCGGCTGCCGGCCTTCAGCGAGTTAATGCCGGTCGGAACGTCTATCCGCGACTCCGTCTTGATCGGCGCCTGCTGAGACCAGCCGCGGCTGGCCCAGTATGCGGCGTTAGCGGCGTACGTGGTGACCTCGATGTCGACCAGCCACTTGCACGCGGACACGTACCCGTACAAGCCGGGGATCACCAGCCGGACGGGAAATCCGTGCTCGACCGGCAGGGCCGTGTCGTTCATGGCGACGGCGAGCAGCGCGTCCCGGCCGTCCATGGCCGTGACCACGGGAGTGCCCGAGGTGAACCCGTCCGAGGAGGTGCACAGCAGCTGATCGGCGCCGGGCTGGATGCCAGCCTCGAGCAGCAGGCTGCGCAGGCTCGCGCCGAGCCACTTGGCGTTGCCGATGTACGGGCCGCCGACTGGATTCGAGACACAGCACAGCGTGATGTAGTCCTCGATCAGCGGCCGCCTGATGAGCTGGTCGAAGCTCAGCGTGATCTCCCGGCGGACCATCCCGTGCACGCGCAGCTGCCAGTTAGCGGGCAGGATCTCCGGCAGGATGATCGCCGTGTCTACCCGGTAGAAATCGGCGTTCGGAGTGATGAATGGGCTGATGCCTGGCACCTTCAGGCTGGCACCGGCCGGCAGCGGCGGGGCAAGCTTCGCGGCTGCCGGCAGCTTCAGCGTCGACCGGACGTCGCTGACCGCCCTGCTGTCGTCGAACCAGGAGCCGACCGCGTAACCGACCACGGCCGCGCCCGCGGCGCCCGTGCTGGCCAGCAGGAACTTGCGCCTATCGGGCGCGGCGGAGGCAACAGGACGCTGCCCGCCGCGCTGACCGGGAAACCATGGCGGCGGCGTACTAGCCCAGGTGGACCTGGCGCCTGGCTGCGTCGCACCCTGACCGGGAAACCAGGGCGGTGGTGTGCCGCTCGGCGTGGGCCCGGGGCTTGCCTGCTCGCTGGCTGTCTGCTCGCTGGCGGTCTGCTCGCCGGGCTTCGCGGCTGGCGGCGCTGATGGCGGTTCGGCGGCGTCCTGCCCCGCCGATGGCGCTGCAGCCGCAGGTCGTGCCGCCGTAGGCCAAGCCGGTGCCGGCCGTAGCGCCGCGAGGGCCAGGCGGGTCAGGTAGCGCAGCGCGACGGCTCCGACGACGGCGCCGGCCAGCGTTGGCCAGGCGTAGCCGGCGTTCGCTGTCGGCTGGCTGAGTGCGGCGTACACACCGATAGCCGAGAAGATCGCCAGGCCGACCAGGCCCTGCCACAGCGCCCGCAGCGCGATAATGCCGATGACCGCGGCGAAGACGATCAGTACCGCGCGGATACCCCAGACCAGCACCGTCTTGTCGCTGGAGCCGAACTCCCTGATCGCGAAGTTCTTCAGCCAGGGCGGCGTGTGATTGATCGACAACTCGCCGACAGCATCGACCGGTGCCCCGAGCGGCACATTGAACGCCCCGGCCGCCAGTTGCGCGACGCCGAGCGCGACGACTGCCGTGACGATGCCGAGGATGACTCCGGCGCCTGTCCGGCGCAAGCGGGCCCGCGCGCTGCGGCGCGGCGCGACCGGCCGGGGTTGATGGCTCACGGAGGTAATTCGTACCAGCCGTCGGACCGGATTGGCCGCCCGGCGCGGCATCGGGCAACACGTCAATCCAAGCCAGTTCCGCCGTGGCGACGAATATAGGGGTGTGGACGTACCCGGAATCACGCCAGCGCAGGGCGGGGAAGGGCGGGACGCGGGCCCGCCGCGGGCGCGGTCCGCGCGGAGCCTCGAGCTGCTGATCGCCGAGGCGGCGCGGGGCGATCAGGCGGCGTTCGCTGCTGTCTACGACCGGGCCGGGCCGACTGTCTTCGGCACCGTGCTCCGGGTGCTGCGCGATCCGGCGCAGTCCGAGGAAGTCACGCAGGAAGTGCTACTCGAGGTCTGGCGGACCGCGGCACGGTTCGACCCCGTCGCAGGTTCCGCGGCGGCCTGGATCGCGATGATCGCCCATCGCAGGGCCGTGGACCGGGTTCGGTCGGAGCAGAAGGCCATGGAACGGGAACTGCGGGCGGCCGACGCGGCACCGGTCGCTTATGACGACGTGGTCGACGCCGTCGAGACGAACCTCGAGCACGAGCGGGTCCGGCGCTGTCTGGCGGGCCTGACCGACCTGCAGCGCGAGGCCGTGACGCTGGCGTACTACGGCGGCTACAGCTACCGAGAGGTAGCCGCTCTGCTCGGCGTGGCGGTCGGCACTGTCAAGACCCGGATGCGAGACGGCCTCATCAGGCTCCGGGACTGTCTGGGGGTGGAGTGATGCGCGGTCGGGGCGGGCAGTGGCACACGCTCGTGGGCGCGTACGTCATGGACGCGCTGCCCGAGACCGAGCGGGCGGGCTTCGAGCGGCACCTTGGTGGCTGCGAGCAGTGCCGCGAGGATGTCCGCGGGCTGCGGGAGGCCACCGCGGCACTGGCGGCCGGCGCGGCCGTTCCGCCGCCTCCTGAGGCCAGGGAGCGCGTCCTGACAGCGGCACAGCGGCTCAGGCAGCTACCGCCTGCGCTTCCGGGGGAGCAGCCGCCTGGACGGCCGCGCACTCGTGCCAGGGGCATGGCAAGGCTCGCTGGCCTGATGCCACGGGCCTGGGCGACCCGTGCGGTGCTGGCGGCAGCCGCGATCGTGGTAGCCGTGGCTGCGGTCCTGGTCGGCCTGCGCATCACCGCCATGCAGGACCGGTTGAGCCTCGCCGAGCAGCGCGACCACGACATCGCCGTCGTGCTGGGCGCGACGGACGCCACGACGCTGACCGCCAAGGTCAGCACCGGCGGCACAGCGACAGTGGTGATGTCGCACCGGGATCGAGCTCTCGTCGTCATCACGCATGGGCTTCCAGCGTTGCCGTCCTCGCTGGGCTACGAGCTGTGGCTGATGAATCCCGCGGGCGACAGGGCCGCCGGGATGCTGCCGAAGCCGCGCGCCGGGATGACCGACCCGATGGTGATCAGCCGGCTCAGGCCGGGCGACGAACTCGGCCTCACGGTCGAGCCCGCGGCTGGCACCCGGCAGCCGACGTCGGCCCCGATCGTCCTCGTCAGCCTGGGCGGCGGCTGACCGTGGAGCCATGGCCGCGCGGGCCCGGGGTTCGCCTGGCTGGCCGCAGGGGCCGTTGGGGGTCGCCGGGTGGGCTATGACGCCCAGCGCGACAAGCGCGATCCTGGCAGGCTAACGTGGCGACCGTGAAAGCATCCCCCGAGGCGCAGCTGCGACTGCTTGAGCTTGCCGACCTGGACGCCGAGCTTGGACGGCTAGAACACAGGCGCCGCACTCTGCCGGAGCACGCGGAACTGAGCGAGCTCGACGAGCGCAGCAAGGCTCTCCGCGACGAGCTGGCGGCCCTCAGCGCCCGGGAGGGTGACCTGCATCGCGAGCAGTCCAAGGCCGAGGCCGATGTCGAGCAGGTCAGGAGCAGGATCGGCCGGGACAGGACGCGGCTGGATGCCGGGCAGGTTAGCTCGCCGAAGGAGCTAGAGGGCCTGCAGTCCGAGGTGGAGTCGCTGCTGCGCCGGCAGTCCGACCTTGAGGATGCCGAGCTCGACGTGATGGAGCGCCGGGAGGCCGTGCAGGCCAGGATCACGGAGGCCACAGCCGAGCGCACGGCCATCGAGGCAAGGGCGTCCGAAGTGACCGCTCGCAGAGACGCCGCCCTGGCTGAGCTTGCCGAGCAATCAGGCAAGGCGGCGGACCGCCGGGCCGCGGTCGTGGCCGATGAGCCAGCGGACCTGATCGACCTGTACGAGCGGCTACGGGCCCAGCACGGGGGAGTAGGGGCGGCAGCGCTGCGCAGGGGGCAGTGCCAGGGTTGTCACCTGTCGCTCAACACCGTCGACCTCAACGCCATCCGCGCCGCCGCCCCCGATGAGGTCGTGCGCTGCGAGGAGTGCCGTCGGATCCTGGTCCGGACGGATGAGTCCGGGCTCTGACCCCCAGAACGCCGACGCCACGAGGGCGGCCAGGCCGGGCGGTGTCGTTCCCGGAACAGGCTGGCGGGGCCCCGGCGAGGCTACGACCACTCTGCTGCTGCGGCACGGCGAGACGCCGTTGTCCGCCGAACGCCGGTTCGCCGGCCGTGGCGACATCCCGCTGACTGGCCGCGGGATGCAGCAGGCGGCGGCTGCCGCGGCGAGGCTGGCCGCGCGCGGAGACGTGGCCGCCGTTATCAGCTCTCCGCTGCGCAGAGCGCTGTCGACCGCGCAGGCCGTGGCGGAAGCGACGGGTGCTGCGCTTGAGACCGACGACGACCTCGCCGAGACGGACTTCGGTGACTGGGAGGGAATGAGCTTTCGCGCGGCCGGAGCCCGTTGGCCTGCGGAGATGGAGGCGTGGCTGGCAGACGCCGAAGCAGCGCCGCCCGGCGGGGAGAGCTTCGCAGCAGTGGCGCAGCGCGTCCTCGCGGCTCTCGACCGGCTGCTGGCTGACCATGAGGGGCAGACCGTCGTCGTGGTCAGTCACGTGACGCCGGTTAAGACAGTGATCTGCCGGGCGCTGCTCGCCCCGCCCGCCGCCATGTTCCGCATGAACCTCGATGTCGCATCGCTGTCGGAAGTCAGCTGGTTCTCCGACGGCGCCGCGGTGCTGCGGTCGCTCAACGATGTCGCGCACCTGACCGGTGAGTGGACGCACAGCGAGGGCGAGAAGTCGCCGGGGAGTCTCGCTGAACGATGACGAGCGGTCGTTTTCGAACCGCTTGGGTTCATTGTTCTGCGTGAACAGCGTGCTGCGCGTGTAAAGCGCGTCCGTGTGTGGAATAGCAATCCACGTCATTGATCAAGACGGGGGGAGATCAGTGCCTGTTCAGACTAGACCCAGTGCGGCTACCCGCCGTAGCTCGGCGAGTACCGCTCGTAGCAGGTCGGCGAGCCGCAGTGCGTCAGGAGGCACTGCAAGCCGATCGCGTACCCAGTCAGCCAGCAGGAGGACGAGCACGTCTCGTGGCACGAGCGCCCGCTCCGGATCGTCGGCCAGCCGCGCTGCGTCCCGGTCGCCACGGAGCACCGCGTCGCGCAGCACCGCGTCGCGGTCCACTGCGTCGCGGTCCACGGCCTCGCGGTCGACCCGCAGTTCGTCAAGGACTGCGGCCACGCCGGCGACGGCTGCCCGGACCGTTTCGTCCGCCGCAACCAAGGTGAACTCGGCGGCCGGCAAGATGACCGCCGCGGCCACCAAGGCGACGGCATCGGCAAAGACCATGTCCAACGCGATGCGTGCGATGAACACGGCCACGAAGTCGATGTCAACGGCGGCGAAGGCTCTGACGCTCGCGGCCAAGACGATGTCCACCGCGAAGCCAGTGGCGGCGAGCACGACCCGTTCTAGCGGCACGTCCCGCGCTAGGACGTCGTCAACTCGGTCCACGTCGGCGAGGAGATCGTCGGGCACCAGCCGGAGCACCAGGACCACCAGGAGCGGCACGGCCAGCAGGTCAACTGCTAGCCGGCCTTCCGCTAGCCGGCCTTCCGCTAGCCGGTCGTCTGCCACCAGGTCGTCGGCCAGCCGGTCGACCAGCACGAGGTCGTCATCGGCCAAGCCCAGGACCACCGCGACTAGGTCGTCCGCCGCGAAGCCCAGGACCACCGCTTCGCGGACGTCCGCGAGCGGCTCCCGCTCGGCCCGGCCGGCCTCTCGCCGGCCAGCCAGCAGGCCATCCGCGGGCCGGCCTACGGCGTCGAGCATGCGACCGGCATCTTCGCTGACGCTCTCTTCGCCGAAGAGCAGCAACGGCGACCAGTACGGCAGCCTGCTCGGCGGACTTATCCACTGAGCCTGGCCGTAGCAACGCAGGGGCGGCGCTCGCTGGCGACAGCGAGCGCCGCGCCATACTCTGGGCACAGCGGAGGGCGAGTCGGCCGGGCGGTCGCGGCGC
>JASHTT010000330.1 GCA_030040415.1 Streptosporangiaceae bacterium
CTGTCGCTCACCCCGGACAGGGCCAGGCTCATCACGCCGAGCAGCTGGCCCCTGGCTACCAGCGGTGCCGCCAGCACCGAGGTCATCTTGATGTCGTCGCAGATCTGCTGGCTCTCTGGTCGCGGCACCGGGAAGGCCTCCTCGGCCAGGTCCGCGACCACGACCGTGTCCAGCAGCGACATGGCCTGCTCGCAGAAGTGCCCCTTCGGGTACCTGATCTGCTCGCCGACAAGCGCCCAGCTGCCGGATACGGGCTGCCAGCCACTGGAGTTGAACTGCACCCGCCGCACCAGGGTGTCGCCGTGCTGCAGGTCGATGAAGCAGTGGTCGGCGAACTGCGGGACGAGGGTCTCGGCCACCTGGCTGAGCGTGACGTCCAGCTCCAGGGAACCGGCCAGCCGCTCGCCAATGCGCTCAAGCAGGCCGATCCGGTCGCCAGCCCGCAGCTCGCCTCGCCTCGTCGGCTCGCGGGCCATGATCACCATGCCGGTGGTCTCGCCGGCCGGCCCGCGCAGCGGTGCGGCGTGGGCGCGGACGAAGACGCGGGAGCCGTCGGCGCGGACGCTGGTAAGGGTCCCCTCCCAGGGCCAGCCGCGCAGCACGTTGTCGGCCATGTGCTGCACGGTGGCAGCGTCGCCCTTGTCCAGGCCGAGCGCGGCGAGCGGCCGGCCAGCTAGTTGCTCCAGGTCTCCGGCGAAGCCGAACAGCCCAGCGGCGAACGCGTTGGCATACTGCACGACGCCCGCGGCGTCGGTCACGACCACGCCGGTCGCGACCTGATCGAGCACGTCAGTGGCCGACATCGACTGCGACAGGCCGGCTTCTGCCTGCTGCAGTACCCCTTCGCGCCGTGTCATGCCCGGATCACGCCTCCCGGCCACGGCTAAGCGGGCCCTGGTCACAGCCGCGCGACGAACACGTGCGTGGCAATCTCAACGGGCAATTCCGCATCGACACCGCCGACCCTGTTTGCACCCGTCACCCGCACACCATTGTCACTGGTCGCGAGCGTCACCTCGCGCCCCGGTTGTATCCCAATGTTCTTGAGTCTAAGCATGAGTGCGGCGTCGCTCTGGACTTGTTCGCTGATCCGGGTCACCACCACTTGCTCGGCCGCCCGTACCGCCATCTCGGTCATCGCGATATCGGGATCGGCGGCTGCGGCTTCGGCCCGCTTGGTCGCATCCGCGGGTACGCCGAGCTCCGCCAGCCCGGGAATGACGTTCCCATGCGGGCAGCGGACCGGGTAGTCGAGCAATTCGACGAGCCGCCGCTCCACGCTGTCGGAGATCACGTGCTCCCAGCGGCACGCCTCGATGTGCACTTCCTCCCACGGCAGGCCGATGACGCCAACCAGGAGGCACTCGGCCAGCCGGTGCTTGCGCATGACCCGCACGGCCAGCATCCGGCCGGTCGAGGTCAGCGCGAGCTGCCGGTCGCCCTCCACCCGTAGCAGGCCGTCCCGCTCCATCCTGGCGACGGTCTGGCTGACGGTAGGGCCGCTCTGCGACAGCCGCTCGGCTATCCGCGCACGTAGCGGGATTATGCCCTCTTCTTCCAGCTCAAAGACCGTGCGAAGGTACATTTCGGTCGTATCAATTAGCCCGTGCGCGGTCACCACCAGTTACCTCCGGGTTCGATGCTATGCCGCCGCAGCACTAAGGCGACAGCCTGCTGACGCTCCAAGACGCGCCGACGCGGGCATAGCGGAACCTGTCGTGCAGCCTGTTCACCCGGCCCTGCCAGAACTCGATGGTCTGCGCCGTCAGCCGGTATCCGCCCCAGAAGTCCGGCATGGGCACTTCGTGCCCCTCTGGCCAGCGCTTGCTGAGCTCGGCGTACCGGTCGTCCAGCTCGGCCCGCGAGCCGAGCACCGACGACTGCCTGCTCGCCCACGCGCCGAGCTGAGAGCCGCGGGCCCTTGAGTGGAAATAGGGCTCGCTCTGCTCCGTCGTCAGCGCGGTCACCGGGCCCTCGATGATCACCTGCCGCTGCATCGGATACCACGGGAACAGCAGGCAGGCGCGCGGCACTTCGGCCAGGTCGCTGCCCTTGCGCGAGGTCCTGTTCGTGTAGAAGGTAAAGCCTTCCGCGCCGAAGGACTTCAGCAGGACCATCCTGGCCCTGGGCCGCAGGTCCGCCGAGGTGGTAGCCAGCACCATCGCGCTCGGCTCCGGCAGGTCGGCCCGCACCACGTCGGCCATCCACTGCCGGAGCAGGTCGAGCGGGTCGGCGGACAGCGACGCCTCGTCGAATACAGGCTCATCTTGCACAACTCAAGATCCTCTCGCAGCGAGCGAGCCCGCCGCCAGCCAACCGGCAGCCCGACGCGCCGGCCGGTTACCGGTACGTAAGTCATACGCGGTTGAATAGGGGCGCAGGCTACCCACCAGGCCTGCTGAGGAGACGGAGGAAGCCGATGTCCGACTTCGTGCCTGGGCTCGAGGGCGTCGTCGCATTCGAGACAGAAATTGCGGAGCCAGATAGGGAGGGCGGCGCCCTCCGCTACCGGGGTGTCGACATCGAGGAACTGGTCGGTCACGTCTCCTTCGGCCACGTCTGGGGCCTGCTGGTGGACAACAAGTTCGCGCCCGGCCTGCCGCCCGCCGAGCCCTACCCGATCCCGGTGCACTCCGGCGACATCCGGGTCGACGTGCAGAGCGCGCTCGCGATGCTCGCGCCCGCGTGGGGCATGCACCAGCTACTCGACATCGACGACGACCAGGCCCGTGACGACCTGGCCAGGGCTTCCGTCATGGCGCTGTCCTTCGTCGCGCAGGCCGCACGGGGGCTCGGCCTGCCGATGGTGCCGCAGCGGCGGGTGGACGAAGCCAAGACGATCACCGAGCGGTTCATGATCCGCTGGCGCGGCGACCCCGATCCGCGGCACGTCAGGGCCATCGACTCCTACTGGGTCTCGGCCGCCGAGCACGGCATGAACGCCTCCACGTTCACCGCGCGGGTGATCGCCTCCACCGGCGCCGACGTTGCCGCGGCCCTGTCCGGCGCGGTCGGCGCGATGTCCGGGCCGCTGCACGGCGGTGCGCCCGCCAGGGTGCTGCACATGATCGAGGAGGTCGAGCGGACCGGCGACGCGGTTGCCTACGTCAAGGGCGTGCTGGACAGCGGGGACCGGCTGATGGGCTTCGGGCACCGGGTGTACCGGGCCGAGGATCCCCGCGCGCGGGTACTGCGGCGGACGGCGAGGGAACTCGGCGCGCCGCGCTACGAGGTGGCGGCGGCGCTGGAGAAGGCCGCGCTGGACGAGCTGCACGCCCGGCGGCCCGACCGGGTGCTGGCCACCAACGTGGAGTTCTGGGCCGCGATCGTGCTGGACTTCGCCGAGGTGCCGTCGCACATGTTCACCTCGATGTTCACCTGCGCGCGCACCGCCGGCTGGGCGGCGCACATCCTGGAACAGAAGCGCACCGGCAGGCTCGTCCGGCCGAGCGCGCGGTACGTCGGGCCGAAGGCCCGCTCCGTACGGGACGTACCGGGCGCCGAAGAGGTATTCGACCAGGACGTCTGAGTCCACGGGGGCCTTAATGCAGGACAAGATCGTCATCCCGGCCGATTTGCTGCCCGCCGATGGCAGGTTCGGCTCCGGGCCGACGAAGGTACGCGACGCCCAGGTGGAGGCGCTGGCCGCGGCCGGGCGCAGCCCGCTCGGCACGTCGCACCGGCAGGCGCCGGTGCGCGGCCTCGTGCAGCGGATCCGGGAGGGGCTGGCTGACCTGTTCGGCCTGCCCGACGACTACCTGGTCGTGCTGAGCAACGGCGGCGCCACCGCGTTCTGGGATTCGGCGGCTTTCGGCCTGATCGCTGCGCGCTCGCAGCACCTCAGCTTCGGCGAGTTCTCGTCGAAGTTCGCGGCGGTGGCCAAGGCCGCGCCGTGGCTGGCCGACCCGTCGGTGATCAAGTCCGAGCCGGGCACGCATCCGTCGGCGGTCGCCGAGGCCGGCATAGACGCGTACGCGTTCCCCCACAACGAGACGTCCACCGGTGTCGCCATGCCAGTACGCCGGGTTCCCGGGGCCGACCCCGGCGCTCTCGTGCTGGTCGACGCGACGAGTGCCGCGGGCGGAATCGCCGTGGACCCGGCCGAGTTCGACGCCTACTACTTCTCGCCGCAGAAGTGCTTCGGCTCCGACGGCGGGCTGTGGCTCGCGCTGCTTTCGCCAGCCGCGGTCGACCGGATTGGCCAGATAGCGGCCAGCGACAGGTACATCCCGGAGTTCTTGTCGCTGCAGTCCGCGGTCGACCAGTCGAGGTTGCAGCAGACCTACAACACCCCGGCGGTGGGCACGCTGATCTTGCTGGCCGAGCAGGTCGACTGGATGCTGGCGCAAGGCGGCATGGCCTGGACGACCGAGCGGACGGCGGCGTCGTCGGGGATCCTGTACAACTGGGCCGAGAAGTCCCAGCTCGCCACTCCGTTCGTGGCCGACCCGGCGGAACGCTCCCAGGTTGTCGTGACGATCGACTTCGCCGACACCGTCGACGCCGCGGCGTTGTCCGCCCAGTTGCGCGCGAACGGCATCGTCGATACTGACTCCTACCGCAAGCTCGGCCGAAATCAGTTGCGGATCGGCACCTTCCCCGCGGTCGACCCGGCCGACGTCGAGGCGCTGACTAACTGCATCGACTTCGTGCTCGAGCGGCTATAACTTTTCAACTTCCGACGTCTTACGCATATTGCCCTCTCCGGACTATTTCCTCTAATCTGACTAGCCGGCCCAGCTGAGCGCAGGACGTCACGCATGCTCCTTCTCCGCGCAGTGGATCGCCTAGGTCTGCGCCGCAACACCCTGGTGCTCGCGTGTCGGTTTCCTAGCTGGAGCCGACCCCCGCTACTGCGCTAGGAGGAACAACGTTGAGGTCGATGAAGTGGGCAAGGTCGCGCCGCACTGGCGCCGCGGTCCTCGCCACCGGGTCGGCGGGCGCGTTGCTGGTCTTCGGACTGGCAGCGCCCGCGGGAGCGACCAACCCGCCGAAGATCGCGATCGCTCAGGGCGCCGGCGCCCAGCAGCTCAGCAAGCTACCCGTGTTCGGGAAGACCCCGGCGAGCACACCGGAGACAGTGTCGTTCGTGCTCGCGCTCCGCGGCCAGCAGCAGCTGGAAGCCGAGGTTAGCGCCGGCATGCCGGGCGGCTACCTGTCGGTCAGCCAGTTCGCCCAGCGCTACGGCCAGCCCGCGGCCAACATCGCGGCGCTGGAGAAGTACCTCGCGGGCTACGGGATCAGCGCCACCGTATACGCCGACGACCTGGACGTCACGACGCACGGCACGGCCGGGGAGTTCGACAAGGCCCTGACCGTGCAGCAGCACCAGTACCGGGTGCCCGCGGTGCGCGCGACGGACGGCAGGCAAGGCCGCCCGGCGATGTTCATCCACGGCACGACCAACACCCCGCTGCTGCCTCGCAATCTCGGCAGGTTCGTGCTGTCGGTGCTCGGCCTCGACAACTACCCGACGTACTCCAGCGATGCAATTCACGCCGTCGGCCCGAAGGACAAGAGGGTCACCGCCAGCGGCACCGAGCCCTACAACCTGACGCCGAGCTTCTTCACCAAGGAATACAACCTGGACCCGCTGCTGGCCAAGGGTGCCACCGGCGCTGGCGAGACCATGGGCATCGTCACGCTGGCTGCGCTCAATCCGGCTGACCCCGAGTACTTCTGGAACAACATCCTGAAAATCACCACGAAGGCCAACCGGATCACGATCGACAACGTGGATGGCGGGCCAGGGAAGGTCAGCTTGAGGGCGGGCTCGGACGAGACCACGCTCGACGTCGAGCAGTCAGGGGCGATCGCACCCGACGCGAACATCGTCGTGTACCAGGCCCCGAACACCGACTACGGCTTCGCCGACGCGTTCTACGACGCGGCCAGCCAGAACGTGGCCGACTCGGTCTCGGTCAGCTGGGGCGAGTCGGAGACCGTGCTCCAGGCCTCGATCAACGCCGGCCTGGAGGACCCGAACTACCAGGCTTCGTTCAACGACGCGTTCCTGGAACTGGCTGCCCAGGGCCAGAGCGCATTCGACTCGTCCGGCGACAGCGGCGCGTACGACGCGACCGGCGACCTCGGCACGACAAACCTGTCTGTCGACGACCCCGCGGACAGCCCGTGGATCACGGCCGGCGGCGGCACGACCATCGGCGGCACTCAGTACTACCCGGCTGCCGGGAAGGCCAAGGCATTCTCGATCACCATTCCGGCAGAGCGGGCCTGGGGCTGGGACTACCTGTGGCCGTACTGGAAGCAGTTCGGCGCCAAGAACGAGGCTGACTGGATCGGCGAGACGATCGGCGGTAGCGGCGGAGGGTTCAGCGTGGACGTGCCCACGCCGTCGTACCAGCGGTTCGTCAACGGCACGAACCACTTCAGCGCGGTCGAGTACCTCACCCCGACCGACTACAAGCACGAGTACGGCCTGTACGAGCCGACCAGCTTCACCTTCAACCCCAGCCCGTCGGTCAGCTCCGGGTACGCCTTCGGGCGGGCGGTGCCTGACCTGTCGGTGAACGCTGACCCGCAGACCGGGTACGAGGTGTACATGACCGAGTTCGGGGCCGGCCAGGAAATCGAGCAGTACGGCGGCACGAGCTTCGTGGGGCCGCAGCTCAACGGCTCGACCGCGGTGATCGACTCCTACCTCGGCCACCGGGTCGGGTTCTGGAACCCGTCGATCTACCGGTTCGCCACGCAGCCCAACTCGCCGTTCACCCCGCTGGACGCCACCGGCACCAACAACGACAACCTCTACTACACCGGGACCGCCGGACAGGTCTACAACGTCGG
>JASHTT010000030.1 GCA_030040415.1 Streptosporangiaceae bacterium
GAACAGCACGATTCGCCACCGCCGGTACACCGGCGCGGCGGCTGCCTTGAGCACCAGGTCCCTGGTCTGCCGCACGCCGTAAGACAGTCCGTCAGGCCGGACGAGGAGCAGGTCCGCATGCGTCCCGGCGGCGACCTGGCGGCACGAGGCACACTCGCCGCAGCCCTGGCGCTCGCACAGCAGGGCTGCGGCAAACGCTCGCGCTGCCACCGAGCGTCCCGACCCGGGCGGGCCAGTGAACAGCCAGGCGTGCGTCATCCCACCCGAACCGCCGTGGCCACGGGGACCCCCGGAACCGCGGGGACTGCCGGACCTGGCCGCGTCAGCGCTGGCAACCGCACGCTGCAGCTGGTCCACCACGCTGTCCTGCCCGATGAGCTCGTTGAACACCGCTCCTGGGCCGCCCACGGCAGCGCCAGCCTCAGCAGGCCCGTGAGTCATTCCCGCACGGCCGGGAACGACCCGGTGTTGTCCTCGGCTGCGACCGGCACCGGATCGGGCAGCAGGTCCCGGACCCGAGCCTGGATTTCGCGGCTTATGTCACCTTCTGGCGTGGTGGCGTCGAGCACGACGTACCGTTCCGGTGCTGCGGCTGCGAGCGCGAGGAAGCCCGCGCGCACCCGCTGGTGGAAGTCGAGCGGCTCGGCTTCCAGTCGGTCTGCGGAGCTGTGCCGCCGGCTGAGGCCGACCGCGGGCGGCAGATCAAGCAGGATCGTCAGGTCGGGCACTAGGCCGCCGGTGGCCCACTCGTTGAGCTTGGCGATCTCGGCTACCGGCAGCTGCCGCCCAGCGCCCTGGTAGGCGAGCGAGGAGTCCACGTACCTGTCCGTGACGACCACGGCGCCCCGTTCCAGCGCTGGCCTGATCAGCGTGGCGACGTGCTCGGCCCGGTCGGCTGCGTACATCAGCGTCTCGGCCCGCGGTGCCAGCCCGGCGTGTGCCGTGTCGAGCAGCAGCGCGCGCAGCCGCATGCCCACCTTCGTGGCGCCCGGCTCGTGCGTGGAGACGACGTCGTAACCCTGGCCGCGCAGCCAGATGGCGAGCAGCCTGGCCTGTGTCGACTTCCCGGCTCCCTCGCCGCCCTCAAGCGCGAGCAGCACGCCGGCGTGCGCAGGGCGCGGGTTCACGACCGGATTGGGCACGGTCGCGGCTGACCTGCGCGGAGCGCCGCGGAATACCGCGGCGAGGTCCTCGAGCAGCGGGTGGCCCTTGCGATCGTCCATTTGCCGGTAGGCTACCCGGCCAAGCCACACCGCGACGATCGCACCGAGCAACACCACGACGTTGTAGCCAATATCTCGGTAGGTCGCTCCGGCTATCCGCAGGGTAGAGATGCCCATCGTGTGCGCCAGCGCGGCGAACCCGCCTGCCAGCGGTGCAGCTACGGCGATGACAGCGAACAGGATCACGCGGATCGCCGACTGCAGGAACGCGAACGTCCTGCCCCTGGTGTAGTCATCGACCTCGAGACCGACGATCGTGTAGCCGGTAACGTACGCGACTCCCGCGCAGGCACCGAGCAGCACCACCAGGATCGTCACGATCACCAGGTTGGGTATCAGCGCGATCAGCGCCAGTGGCGCAGCCGCGAGCCCGATCGTCAGGCCGAACAGCCGCCGCCTCGAGAAACCGTGCAGGAGCCGCAGACCGAGGAACATGCCGATGGCCAGCCCGACGAAGATTGCCGCGAACACAATGCCCCAGGCCGACTTGCCGCCCTGCAGCACGTTCGTGACGTAGGACTGGCCGAGGCCCACCACGACGCCGCCAGCCACGAACGCGCCCGTCATGCCGATGACGATGCCGCGAACGACTTCGGTCTCCCGGATGAAACGCCAGCCGTCCCAGATCGACTTGAGCACCGACGGCGAGGAGATCTGGTCGGTCGGCCGGCGGCGCAGCTGCGTCAGCGAGTAAACGGTCAGCGCCGAGACCAGGTACATGGCGGTCCGGAAGTACAGCGAAAGGTCAACGCCCAGCACCGAGAACAGCAGTCCGGCGACCGGCGCCGTGCCGTACGTGGCGACCAGGCTCAGCTGATTAGCCGCCTCCAGCTTGTCTGACGGCACCAGGTTCGGCACCGATGCGTCCTTGGCAGGCGACCAGAACAGCGAAGCGCATGACGCCAGGAACTGGACGACATAGATCCAGGTCAGCTTGTTCGCGAAGCCGACAGAGATGTCGATCGGAATCGTGATGTACAGCGCGGCCCTGACCAGGTCGCCAATGATCATGTTCCAGCGACGGTCGAACTTGTCGGCCACCGCTCCCGCCAGCGGCCCGAAGAGCAGCGCAGGCAGCAGCGACGATAGCCACACTCCGCTGGACGCGAACGCACCGTGGTTCTTGCCGCCGATGCTGTAGGCCAGGCTCGACAGTGCGACAAGGCTGAGCCAATCCCCCAGGCTGGCCAGCGAAAAGGCCACCCACAGGCGCCGGAACGGCCGGATCGAGAGCACGCCAGGCTCACGAGCGCCCAAAGGGGATCTAAGGTTCACTGCGCCAGGGTAGTAGGGATGGCCACGCACCGCATGTTCACAGCGTGAAGCTACCGTGCGCGTTCAGGCAAATCATGAGGGTAACGACTGGCCCTCGGCTAGCCGTTCCCGCGTGTCAAGCCCGGACCTGCTAGCTCTTCTTCCTGGCCGGGGGACTCTTCTTGCTGGCCGCTGAGCTCTTCCTCGCCCGGCTGGCGCCGCCCGTGCTTGCCGACCCCGCAGCGCGCGTCGCCCGCCGCCGGGGCGCCGGTGCCGCGGCCCGCCGCTCCGCGAGCAGCTCTACGGCCCGCTGCGGTGTGATCGACTCCACTGTGTCGCCCTTGCGGAGCGACGCGTTGGTCTCACCGTCGGTGACGTAAGGCCCGAACCTGCCCTCGCGCAGCAGAATCGGCTTGCCGCTCGCGGGGTCGTCGCCGAGCTCGCGCAGCGGCGGCGCGGCCGCGGCCCGCGCAGCCCGGCCACGTGGCTTGGGCTGGGCGAGCAGCTCCTTCGCCTGGTCTAGCGTGACGGTGAACATCTGCTCTTCGGACTCCAGCGACCGGCTCTCGCTGCCCTTCTTCACATACGGGCCGTACCGGCCGTTCTGCACGGTGACCTGCTCGCCGTCGACCTCGCCGAGCGTGCGCGGCAGGGTCAGCAGCCGCAGCGCGTCCTCCAGCGTCACGCTGTCCAGGTCCATCGTCTTGAGCAGCGACGCTGTCCGGGGCTTGCCCGCCGCCGGCGCTTCGTCGTCGGCCACCTCGGTAACGTACGGGCCGAACCTGCCTGCCTTGGCCACGATCGTGCGGCCCGAGTCCGGGTCGGTCCCGAGGATCTTGTCTCCGCTCGGCCGGTCGAGCAGTTCGGCGGCGAACTCGGGTGTCAGCTCGTCCGGCGCTATGCCCTCGGGCACGTTCACCCGCTGTCCGTCGCGCTCGAGATACGGGCCGTACCGGCCTACCCGCACCACGATGTCCGTGCCCGCCAGCGGGAACGAGCTGACATCGCGCGCGTCGATGTCGCTCAGATCGCTGACCATTTCCTTGAGGCCCTCTTCGCCGTCCGCGCCGAAGTAGAACCTGCGCAGCCACGGCACCCGCTGCGCGTCGCCGCTGGCGATGTCGTCCAGCGCGTCTTCCATCTGCGCCGTGAAGTCGTAGTCCACAAGGTGCGGGAAGTGCCGTTCCAGCAGCGTGACGACGGCAAAAGCGAGGAAGGAGGGAACGAGCGCCGTCCCCTTCTTGAAGATGTAGCCCCGGTCG
>JASHTT010000331.1 GCA_030040415.1 Streptosporangiaceae bacterium
AACAGCCGCCGCACGTGGTCGAAGACGCCCGTATAGGTGGCCGGGTTGGACCGCGGCGTGCGGCCGATCGGGCCCTGGTCGACGTGCACGACCTTGTCGAGGTTCTGCATGCCGGTCACCCGCACGTGCTTACCCGGCACGATCCTCGTGCCGTGCAACTCCCTGGCGAGCGCGCTGTACAGGATGTCGTTCACCAGCGTCGACTTGCCGGAGCCTGACACCCCGGTGACGGCGATGAAGCAGCCAAGCGGGAACGCCACGTCGATACCGCGCAGGTTGTGCGCGGCGGCGCCCTTGACCACCACCTCGCGACCGCGGGCCGGCTTGCGCCGCTTGGCCGGCAGCGCGATGGACTCGCGCCCGGTCAGGTACGCGCCGGTCAGCGACTCCCGGCTGGCCAGCAGCTCTTGCAGCGGGCCGGACACGACGATGTGACCGCCGTGCTCGCCCGCCCGCGGCCCGATGTCCACCACCCAGTCCGCCGCCCGGATCGTGTCCTCGTCGTGCTCCACCACGATCAGCGTGTTGCCCAGGTCGCGCAGCCGCAGCAGGGTCTCCAGCAGCCGGTGGTTGTCTCGCTGGTGCAACCCGATCGACGGCTCGTCCAGCACGTACAGCACGCCGACGAGGCCAGATCCGATCTGCGTCGCCAGCCTGATCCGCTGCGCCTCACCCCCGGCCAGCGTGGCCGAGGCCCGGTCCAGCGTCAGGTAGTCCAGCCCGACGTCGAGCAGGAACCCGAGCCTGGCGTTGACCTCCTTGAGTATCCGCCCGGCGATCTGCATGTCCCGGTCGGACAGCTCCAGCGACAGCAGCAGCTTGGCCAGCTCGCCGATCGGCAGCCCGCAGTAGTCGGCGATCGACTTGCCGTCGACGGTCACCGCCAGCGACACCGGCTTGAGCCGGGCGCCGCCACACGACGGGCACGGCACCTCGCGCATGAACTCGGCATACCGCTCGCGGCTGTAGTCGCTGTCCGCGTCGGAGTGCCGCCGCTCGATGTAAGGGATCGCGCCCTCGAAGTTGGTGTAGTAGGACCGCTCCCTGCCGTACCGGTTGCGGTACCTGACGTGCACCTGCTTGTCGTAGCCGTGCAGCAGGGCGCGCCTGCCCTCGGCCGGCAGCCGCTCCCACGGGGTGTTGACGTTGAAGCCCAGCGCGTCCCCGAGCGCCTCCATCAGCCGCAGGAAGTAGTCGTTGACATGACCGGCGCTCCACGCCGCGATCGCTCCGTCCGCCAGCGTCCTGGCCGGGTCGGACACCACCAGCTCGGGGTCGACCTCCATCTTGGTGCCGAGCCCGGTGCAGTCAGGACAGGCGCCCCACGGCGAGTTGAACGAGAACGACCGCGGCTCGAGCTCGTCGAACGACAGGTCGTCGTACATGCACGCCAGGTGCTCGGAGTACATCCGCTCGCGGTTCGGGTCGTCCTCGGGCAGGTCGACCAGGTCCAGCACGACGACACCGCCGGCCAGCGACAGCGCGGTCTCGACCGAGTCGGTGAGCCGCCTGCGCGCCGACTCCTTGACGTCCAGGCGGTCGACGACCACCTCGATGCTGTGCTTCTCGTACTTCTTCAGCGCCGGCAGCTCGCCGGAGACCGCCGTGTCCAGCCGGATCACAGTGCCGTCAACCCGCGCCCGCGAGTAGCCCTTGACCTGCAGGTCGCGCAGCAACTCGGTGTACTCGCCCTTACGGCCGCGCACGACGGGCGCGAGCACCTGGAACCTGGTGCCCTCGTCCAGCTCGAGCACGCGGTCCACTATCTGCTGCGGAGTCTGCCGGGCGATCGGCCGTCCGCACTTCGGGCAGTGCGGCTTGCCGACGCGGGCGTACAGCAGCCGCATGTAGTCGTAGACCTCGGTGATGGTGCCGACGGTGGACCGCGGGTTGCGTCCGGCGGCCTTCTGGTCGATCGACACCGCAGGCGACAGGCCGTCGATGAAGTCGACGTCCGGCTTGTCCATCTGGCCGAGGAACTGGCGCGCGTACGCCGACAGTGACTCCACGTACCGCCGCTGACCCTCGGCGAAGATCGTGTCGAAGGCCAGGCTCGACTTGCCCGAGCCGGACAGCCCGGTGAACACGATCATGGCGTCGCGCGGCAGGTCCAGCGAGACATCCTTCAGGTTGTGCTCGCGGGCCCCACGGACGACAAGTCGATCAGCCAATTTGTGCCCAGTTCTCCTAATATGCAACTGTAGCTGAGCGCGCCGAAGCCCGCCCAGCCATGGTATCCAGGGGGTCTGACATTCCGGCTGGCCTTTCGCGGCCGGCCAACGTCCTCATCTAAATAGTCCCCGGCCGGCCAGAATATTCCGGCAGGGATCCTTGGACCGAGACGTGAGGAGGCCGCTCCGTCGTGAAACCGGACGACCCAGTCGCCGACCCGGACGCCGTCGCGGCAGACCTCGCCGCGCGCATCGATGAGGCCACCGAGCGCCTCGAGCAGACCGCCGCGAAGCTGACCGATGACCAGGCACGTGCGCCGTCGCGGCTGCCCGACTGGACCCGCGGGCACGTGCTGACGCACCTGGCACGCAACGCCGACGGGCTGCGCAACCTGCTGGTGTGGGCGCGCACTGGGGTGGAAACGCCCCAGTACCCGAGCGATCAGGCAAGGAACGAGGGGATCGAGGCGGGCGCAGACCGCCAGGCCGCCGCGCTGGCGGCTGATCTAACGGAGTCCGCAGCCCGGTTCGCCGCCGAGGCGGAGCTCCTCTCCGGCGCGGACTGGATCGCAACGGTCGCGGGCGTCCGCGGCAACGGGCACCCGGCCTGGTACACGCTCTGGCGGCGGCTGTCCGAGGTGGAGATCCACCACGTCGACCTGGGTCTCGAGTACGGCCCGCAGGACTGGCCCGGCCAGTTCGCCGCCCAGTGCCTGGCTACGGTGGCCGGCAACTTCGCCGCCCGCCCGCAAGCCCCGCCAGCGGTGCTCCATTCCACTGACGACGACACGCAGTACCGCATCGGACCGCCGGCCGAGCCGGCCGCGGTCACCGTCACCGGCCCGGCGCGCGACCTGCTTGCCTGGCTGATCGGCCGTTCCGCCGGCGACAGCCTGGTAACAGAGCCAGCCGGCCCGCTGCCGCCCGTTCCCCCGTGGTAGGTATCAGGACATGAGCTACACAGGAAACGTGCGCGTGGGCGGCCCGGCGGAGACCAGG
>JASHTT010000332.1 GCA_030040415.1 Streptosporangiaceae bacterium
GCCGTGGCCAGCCCGGTGGTGTTGGCGCGTGCGGCGGCGCCGGCCCGGGACAGGTCAAGCTCGGCCCGGTCGGTCGCGCCGATCATGCCGTAGCCGACAGCGGAGAACAGGTGCTGGAAGGGCCTGCGATAGATGAACGCGGCCACCGTCACCAGCGCCATCATGAGGATCTTCAGCGCCCACGGCAGCACCGTGTCGCTAGTTCCCATGATCAGCGCGTAGCAGTACAGCAGCAGGCTGAGCACGAGCGCGACGGCCGCCTGCTTGAGCAGCACGCCGACGAGCATCTCCGCCCAGCGCAGCGCGACCACCCGGCCGAAACCCGGGTGCGTCCCTATCAGCAGGAAAAACGGGCCCACTATCAGCAGCAGCAGGAAGCTCAGCTTCAGCAGGATCAACGTCACCGAGATCAGCAGGATGAGCAGGCCGGCCACGACGGCGGCGAACAGCGCGGCGAACGCGACCTCCAGCCGGGTGGTCCACTGGTCACCCTGGAACAGCGGGTAGACGGCAGGGTCATTGGACTGGATACTGCTCGCGATTCCCGCGTAGGTCGCCTGCTTGGCCGAGATGAGCGCCGAGGTCGGCTTCTCGTTCGCCGCGATGGCCTGCGCCCACAGCAGCGACCGCCCGTAGGTGTTCACCAGCGTCGGCTTGCCCTTGCCCGTGGTGTAGTCGTATGTGCCGAACTCGCCGACCAGCCACGGCTTGCACACCAGCACGGTGAACAGCTCGTCGGCGTTCTGGTCGACCACCGTGCTGCCCGAGGTGTAGCTGTAGCTGCTGGGCTGCACCTGCGGGTCGCCCTTAGCCACCGGCACGCAGCTGGTCGGCCCAGGGCTCGGCAGCTTGGCGAACGCGGCGTTGAGCGCCTGGCTGATGCCATCCGAGATGCCGGTGCCGACGCCGGTGACCGCCGCGGGCCTGCCGATCAGGAAGATCGCCGCGGCGCACGCGACGACCATCCAGATCGTGCCCTCGATGGTCCGGGTCCCTCGCTTGCGGATCAGTCCCTGCCAGGCCAGCCAGATCGCGGCCAGGATGACCACCACGGCCAGGTACGGGAAGTAGATTGCCTTGCCCAGGCTGCTGATCAGCGTGTCGGCCACCCGCTGCAGCCAGGACAGGATGCCGTCGCTGGCCGCCGACTGGTAGGCGGTGATGGTGAGCCGGTCGATCGACTTGGCTGCGTCAAAGACCATCCCCGCGACGTTGTTGCCGATGAGCGACGTCATGTCCGAGCACTGCAGGTTGGTCGCCGCCCAGAACTCGCCGGCCACGCCGTATTCGTCGTACAGCGTGGCGAGCTTCTTGCCCGACGCGGGCGGCGCCACCATCGCGTCGATGCCCGAGTTGGCAGGCTCGGGTTCGGGCAGCGCCGGCTGGCAGATGTTGTTCAGGTCACCTGTCAGGCCCGACGAGCCAAGCGCGCACAGCCCGAGCAGGCCGCCGATGTCGCCGATGCCCGGCACCGCGCACAGGCCACCACTGGCCGGCGTGACGTCGGCGACGGTCTGGGCATTGACCGCGTGCCGTGCGTCCGGGCTGTCATGTCTATTAATACCGGGAACGGCACGGCCACGGCTAACTGCAGGAGCGGCGTGCTGCGAGCCAAGCGGAATGGCGAACACGACTGCAGCGAGCACGGTCGCAGCAAGCAAGGGCACGGCCAGCGCGATGGCCATCACTCGCGGAATGCGGAATCCTCGCATCCGGGGGGCTCCTGGGGGGTGTCGTCGCTGCTTGTCCGGCTGCGGTCAGCCTGCTCCTGCCGTGGCGGGCTCCGGTTCGCCTGCCGGCACGTCCCCGGGACGCGCTCGGGTCGGGTTGGTGTCCAGGCACCGGCGAAGCTCGTCGGAGATCAGGTCGACTGCGATCCGCCCGGCCCGGCCGTCCAGGTCCCGGAAGATGCACTCCCCGTTGCCGAGTCCGCGCAGCACCGCCCTGTGCTCGTCCGACTGCTCGATGCCGAGCAGCGACAGCACGCTGGCGACCTCGCTCTGCTCCGACGAGCGGAACGCGAAGACACCCGACAGGCAGTTGGTGACCTGCTCGTTCAGCAGGTCACCGGCGTTCTGCGAGACAAGGATGAGCGCGGTGTTGCGTGACCGGCCCATGCGGGAAACCTCGGGGATCAGCTTGGCGCCCTGCGGCGTCGAGGTGATCGCCCACGCCTCGTCCAGGAAGATCGCCTTGGGCAGCCGGCGGTCCATCCCGTTCAGTAGCCTGCGCGCGAACTGGGATACCAGGTAGAGCAGCGCAACCGAAAGCCGCTGCTCGTAGGAGTAGTCGTCGCGCTTGATGGCCGCGTCCGGCAGGGTCAATCCGGCCAGGGTGAACACGGTAGTCCAGTCGGCCGCGTCTATCCGCTGGCCGACCGAGGGCGCGAAGCACAGCCGGGCGAGCCGCATCTCCGACATCGACCGCAGCACGGCGCCGAGGTTCACCGATGCCGGGTCCTGCGACTGCTCCAGGTGCGCGACGACCTTGCCGAGGCTCGGCTGCTGCTGCGACGCGATGGCGCCGACGGCCTGAATCATGGCGCTCTCGCGCTCCTCGCTCATCCGCGGCAGCAGCAGCCTCAGCGTCTCTGTCGCCATGGTCCGCCGTTCGGCCAAGTCGTCGCCGAAGGAGAACGGGTCGAGCAGGCCGGGCGCGGCGCTGCCGAGTGGCACGACCCGCGCCTGGCGGCCGCGCTCGTTCAGCCAGCCGACCAGCGGCTCCGCGTCGCCCTTCGGATCGATGACGGCGACCGTGACGCCGCGCAGCGCGAGCTGCAGCATCAGCAGCAGCGCGAGCGTGGTCTTGCCGCCGCCTGGCTCGCCGGTGACCGCCACCGCGGTCGGCCGGTTCCGGGCCGCGGCGACCAGCGGATCGAAGTGCACCACCGACCGGGTCCGGCCGAGGGTCTCGCCGATATAAGGGCCGATCCAACCCGCCCCGTCGGCGACCCGGTCACCCAGGTCGACCGTCGCAGTCGGCATGCCGCCCGCGACCGTGTAGAGCGGCTGACGCTGCAAGTAAGACGACAGCCTGACCCGATCGCCGGGCAGCGACTCGCACAGCAAGGAGAACTGGTCTCCGGTGGAGTTGACCACATCAATTCCGGCGTCCCGGTAGTGCTCGACGACAGCCTCGGTACGCCGCAGGCACGCCTCGCGACTCGGCCCGGTGACCATCAGCCGGTGCCAGCCGTACACGAACGGCAGGCGTT
>JASHTT010000333.1 GCA_030040415.1 Streptosporangiaceae bacterium
CCGACCTCGCACTTCTGCGTGGCCAGCGACTCGATGGGCAACGTGCTAACGTCCGCCGACCCAGCGGGCGGCGCCGCGACGTGGTCTTCGCCGCATCCCGCGCACAACACCCTTATTCAGATCAGCTGCCCAGCGGTCAGCTTCTGCGCGGGAGTGGGCTCCGCCGGAATAGACACGTCCACAGCGCCGCAGAGCCGGTCGGGGTGGAAGATCTCCGATCCGCGCAGTGCCATCCCGCACGCAAACTCGATCAGCTGCCCGAGCACAAACCTGTGCGTGGTCGCAGGCCAGGGGCGGATCTACTTCTCTACCGACCCCGCGGCGGCGAACGCGACCTGGCAGGCGACGGTCTTCGGCAGGTATCCGGCCATCGAGTCGGTCTCCTGCCCTGCTCCCTCGTTCTGCGCCGCGGTAGCGACCAACGGCACGGTGTACACCTCGTCGGACCCCTCAGGCGGCAAAGCCGAGTGGACGGCGACAGACGTCGACGGCACCGTCGGGATGTTCGACATCTCCTGCCCGTCTGCCAGCTACTGCATCGCCGTCGACGACCAGAACATGATCCTCTACTCAAGCGACCCGGCCGGCGGCGCCGCCCAGTGGCATCGTGTCAGCGGGCCAGGCCAGCTGATGAACGTCAGCTGCGTGTCGGCGAGCCTGTGCCTCGCCGCCGGCTACACCGAGGTCTACCTGTCGTCCGATCCCGGCGCAGGGCGCTCCACCTGGCAGGAAAGCGACGTCTTCCAGAAGGAGGGCGCGCAGCAGGTCTCATGCGTGCCCGGGTTCTGCGCCGCCATCCAGCTCGGGCTTCTGGCTATCACCAGCGAGCCGGCCAGCGCGACACATCCGTGGTCGTTCGACTACGACATCGACGGATGGACGGACTTCGCGCCGGCCTGTCCGTCGGTCAGGCTCTGCGTCGTGGGCGACGGCCCTGGCCGGGTGCTGGTCTCGACCGACCCCACGGGGGGGCCGGCCGCCTGGTCAGCGGTGCACGTCGGCGGGATCCAGGTTATTGCCGCCTTCGCCACGACCTTCTACGACTTCACCTGCGCGTCGACCACATTCTGCGTGGCAGCCGATGGCGAGTACCAAATTCTGACTTCCGCCGACCCGACTGGCGGCCCGGCACACTGGCACGTGGCGAGCGCACCGGCGGATACGGTCGGATTTAGCTGCCCGAGCCGGTCACTGTGCGTCTCCATCGACAACAGCAGCTTCCTCTGGGTTTCCGAGGACCCAGGGGGTGGCCTGTCAAAGTGGCAGGTGCGGAAGTTCGGCCTCGACCCGTTGGTCGGCGGCTTCCTTGACCAGGTCGTGTGCCCAAGCACGCATCTGTGCGTCGCAGCGGCGACCTGGAACGGCCAGATCACGCCATCCCTGCTGGTCACGACCGACCCCACGGGATCTTCAGCCGCGTGGAAGCGGGAGAATTTCGACATGCTCAGCAACATCGGCCTGTCGTGCCCGAGCGCGTCGCTGTGCGTGGCCGACGGCTACGCCGCGATAGGCAATGCAAGCTATCAGCTTACGACGACAGATCCGACCGGCGGACGCGCCGCGTGGCATGTGTCTCGCGGCCCGGTCGGCAACCTGATCTGCCCGAGCACAGCCGTCTGTTACCTGTTCGATCCTTCCATCAACGGTAAGAGTCTCGACAACGAGATGCTGACGACGACAGATCCCGCGGCAGCGGACCCGACCTGGCACGCGAGCCCGGCGCCTGCGGACCTGGGAGGCGTAACGTGCCCGACGGTCTCGCTGTGCGTGGCCGGTTACAACACCACCTCCTACGGCGGGATCCGGTACGGAATTCCCGGCTAGCCCCTGATCGATACTGAGCAGCCCGGAACTGCGAGACGAGACAGCCGGGGAGACATCCCCTTTGCTAACCCGGCAACCGGTTGCTAGCTTCGCCGACGAACGGGCACCGTCGCCGACGGAGGCGCCAGATGAGGTTGTCGACCATCCCGGCCGCCAGAAAGGCGTCACACCGCCGCTTTCTGACGCTGCCATGCCTAGCCATTCTCGTCACCGGCCTCGGCGGGCTGGCTGCACCGCCAGCCTCGGCCCAGGCGGCAACCAGGCCGCCGCTGGCCGCGTGGTCGGGGCCAGTCTCACTGGAGAAGGCACCGTTCCAGAACGTCACCAACCTGCAGGCCATTGCCTGTCCGACCGCGAACCTCTGCGTCGCCAGCGACGCGTCCAGCAACGTCGTGACGTCCGCAGACCCGGCCGACGGGGCTGCGACGTGGTCAGCCCCGGCGCCCGCCAGGAACGAGCTATCCCAGATCAGCTGCCCAACCGCCAGCTTCTGCGCAGGCGTTGGCGAGGCAGGGATCGACACGTCCACCGCGCCGACCAGCCGCTCGGGCTGGCGGATCTCGTACCCGCACAGCGACATCCCCGCAGCAAACTCGATCAGCTGCCCGAGCGCCAAGCTGTGCGTCGTGGCCAGCCAGGGCAGCGTCTACTTCTCGACCGATCCGACCGCCACGAAGGCTTCGTGGCACCCCACAGTCTTCGGCGAATACCCGGACTTGCCGTCCGTGTCGTGCCCGACCAGGTCGTTCTGCGCCGCGGTGGCGACCAACGGCCACCTGTTCACCTCGACGAGGCCAGCTGGCGGCAAGTCCGACTGGAAGACGGCGGACATCGACGGCACAGTCCAGTTGTTCGACGTGACCTGCCCGTCGGACACGTTCTGCCTAGCCCTCGATGAGCTAGGCCGGATCTTGTACTCGACCGACCCGACCGGCGGCGCCTCGGCCTGGCACCGCACCAGCGAGCCGGGCACGCTGGCGTACGTCACGTGCGAGTCGGCGAGCCTCTGCCTGGCCGCAAGCGGCACCGGGGTAGTCAGCTCGGCCGACCCCACCGCGGGAGCGTCGGCGTGGCGGGCAAGCAACCCGTTCGGCGGCGAGGGCCCGTCACAGCTGTCCTGCGTGCGGGCGTTCTGCGCGACCATCTGGGAAGGGAACGTCGCCACCACGACCGACGCCAACAGTCCGGTACCCGCCTGGGTGGCAGCCGACGGTATCGACGGGTCGACAGATGTGACGGTGGATTGTGCCTCGGTGAGCTTCTGCGCGGCTGCCGACGGGCTCGGCCGGGTCCTGGTCTCCACGGATCCGACCGGAGGGCCAAGCGGCTGGCCGGCCACGGACATCGACGGCAGCTCCTTCCTGCTGAGCATTAGCTGCCCGTCTGCCAGCTTCTGCGCGGCAACCGACGGGGCGAACGTGCTGACCTCGACAGATCCAGGCGGAGGCGCCTCGGCCTGGCATCGGACTCACGTAGCGGCCGCCATCGAGCAGGTGATGTGCCCTAGCTCGGCACTCTGCTTGGCTACCCAGGACAACAACGGCGCTGTTTGGCTGTCGGCCGACCCGGCCAGCTCGTCGCCGACCTGGGTTCAGGTAGACCTGCCTGGCGCCGAGTACGGCCCCAGCCCGCTGGACTGCCCAAGCGCGAAGCTGTGCTTCGCCGTCGTCAACGACCCGGACACCTGGCCGACGCTCTACGCGTCGGCAGACCCCACCGGGGGCGCGGCCACCTGGAAGCCCACCGCTTTCAAGACCCTGGGTGAGATCTCCGCGCTGTCCTGCCCGAGCGCGTCGCAGTGCGTGGCGGCGGGGTACGCGCAGGGGTCAGACGGGTTGCTCGGCAATCCACAGAACCTCACCTCGGCGAACCCTACCGGCGGGGTGGCGGCGTGGAACGTGTCCAACGGCCCGGCGGGCCTGCTGGACTGCCCGAACACAGGCACGTGTTACATGTTCGACGCCTACACCACGGACTCCGGCGTGTCCGACACGATGCTGACCACGACGGACCCGTCCGCCGCGGCGCCGGCCTGGCACGCCACCCCGGCGCCAGGCAGCCTGCTGAACGTCTCCTGCCCGGCGGTCTCGCTGTGCGTGGGCAGCTACAACGCCCTCTACGGTGGCGGCATCCAGTACGGCGTCTCCGGGCTCGCCCCGACCACTACATCGCTCGCCCTGTCCGCGGCGCGGATCAGCCACGGGCGCGAGAACCGGGAGCGGCTGACCGTGACCGTCGGAGCGCTGTTCGGGGTGCCGTCGGGCAAGGTGGTGATCGCCGCCGGCAAGACGACGGTCTGCACGCTCGCGCTGCGTTCCGGCGAGGCGTCCTGCACCCTGCGGGCCAGTCAGCTCCGGGCGGGTACCTACCACCTGCGGGCCAGCTACCCGGCCAGCAGCCCGTTCGCATCGTCGCAATCGGCGACCCTCAGGCTCGTGGTGGCTGCCTAGCCGACCGTCGTGGCTAGGTGGGCGGTGGCACCGTCACCGAGTTGCTCACCGATGCGGCGTGCCGTCGGGTGGCGACCAGCCGGACCCTGATCAGGTCGTTCTGCAGGCGCCGGCCGCTGAGCACGAACCTGACCCGGCCTGCCGCGTTCAGCAACCTGACCTTGCGGCTGACCCAGGTGCCATTCGCCGACTGAACCTGGAGCACTACCGTGTTGCCCGGCCTGGCGTATTTCGTGCTGACCACGAGCACATCCCGCAAGCCCTTGGCACCAGGCCGGAGAACGATGGTGACCGGCGGGCTGACGGTTACCTTCACAACGCTGCTGTCGGCCCCTCGCGGGCCAGTCACCCGGAACGCCGTGTTGATCACGAGCGGCGAGACCGGGATGGTCGCGTTCCCTGCCGAACCTGTCTTCGCAGTGGCGGCGAGATGCCAGTGCGCCTGGCCAGGCCGGCGTTCGAACAGCTTTACAGTTGCGCCCTGCACCCCGTGACCTGACGCGGACAGCTTCGCTACGAGCGTGGTCGTCGTACCGGAGACGATGTTGCTGTCCGACGCGGCCAGCGACAGGCTGTCGTTCCCGGCCGAGGCCGGCGACCGGGTTGCCGATCCGGACGGCCGATGGTGCGAGGACCGGCCAGGAGCGGCCTGCCCGTGCCCGCGGTGACCGCCCGACTGCGGGGAAGTGCCCGGAGCGGGCGTATTCCGCGTGTGGTGCACCGGCGGCACACCGAGGAAGCCGAGCTCGTGATAGGCGAAGGTCTGCACCGGGGCGGGCAGCACGGCCGCGTAGGCGGCCGCAGCGGTGCCGCCAACCAGAGCGACGGCGGCGGCGCCGACCAGCCGGAACCGCCAGCGGACCGGCGGCCGAGTCGGCCGCGGCGTCGCGATGACGGCCTGCGGCCGGGCACCATGGTTCGTACGGAACATGGTGAGTGCGTCCGGCTCGCCGGCCAGTTCGGCGGGCGCCGCCTCGGTGGTCAGCGTCTCCAGCAGCCGGACGACGCCCGGATCGAGGGAGCCAAGCTCGCCCTGCAGGTCGGGGCTCATTGGTCCACCTCCTTGAGCGTCATGAACGACGGGCCTCCGGCCAACGGGCCAGCCAGCCCGCCGGCCGGCCTGCCCGCGAGAGCCTGCACGGACGGATCAGCGGCCAGCGCCTTGAGGCCACGGTGCAGCGCCACCCGGATCGCGCCGGCCGACTTGCCGAGGATCTTGGCCACCTGTGTCGTGTCCAGCCCGGCTATCACCCGAAGCGCGACAGCCTCGGCCTGGTCTGGCGACAGCCTGGCCAGGATCGCCACCGCCCCCTGGACGGACAAGCCGTCCAGGACCTGGTCCTCGACGTGCTGGTCGTCGGCGAGGATGTCCAGGCCAGTGGCCACCGGGCTGGCAGGACGCCGGGCCCTGGCGCGAGCCGCGTCGACCGCGCGGTTCCGGCCGATCGCGAACAGCCAGCGCCGGAAGTCGTCTTCTCCGCCGGAGAACCTGTGCAGGTCCCTGACCACTTGCAGCCAGGTCTCGCTCGCCACGTCGTCGGGATCATCGCAGCCAAGGACCGCCAGCAACCGCAGCAGCCTCGGCTGCAGGGAACGCCACAGTTCCAGGAACCCCGCCTCGTCACCGGCACGAGCCCTGGCTAGTGCGTCCTCGATATCCGCCATTGCGCCAGTAAGAGTGACACACCGGCGGGCCTCCCGCTGCCGTGTCGGCAAACCCGGGACGCCCACCGGTGCGCAGCGCAGCCGCGCTAGGAGACGGTTACCGTCGCGCTGTGCGACCTGGCGAAGTTCTTGGTGCCGCGGAAGACCAGCTTGATGGTGGCGGACTTCTTGAAGGCCACTCGGAACACGACGTAGCCCTGGCGCTTTGTCAGTTTGCTGCGGACCAGGTGCCAATGGCCCTTGGGTCCCTGCCGGGCCAGCCACACCGGCAGACCGCGCAGGTTGTACGAGCCGGCGGTCAGCTGGCCGGTAACCACGTCGGTGATCACGTGCTTGTGCGTGACGGGCGCCGCAACCGAGATGGTCAGCGTGGTCGGGATCCTGCTCGCGTGCGCTGCGGGCGCCGTCGACGCGCTGGCCACTGCGGTGGCGCCGGTCACGGCGAACGCCGCAGCAGCGACGACCGCACCGACGCGAGCCGCGAGCGATGTTGGTACGCGCATTGCTCTCCTTCGGGTTTGGCCTCGAGCGGGGCGAGGCCAACGAGTTGACACCCGGGTACAGCGGCGGAGGCCACCTACGCGTTACGCGCTGACATGTGACCTACGTCACACACCAGCCTTCCCGAGCGCGTCCGCGTAGCGCCGGATCCGCCCGGTTTGCCGAATGTCAGGCCTACAATCGCGTGCGTGGCTGCCAGCGCCGTCAGGTACACCTCGCCAGAGGAGGACAGCGGCCGGTGGGACGGCTTCCCGTTCCGGGACGGCGACATCGTGATCAGCACGCGTTCCAAGACGGGCACGACGTGGGTGCAGATGATCTGCGCGCTGCTGATCTTCCAGGCGCCGGAGCTGGACGGGCCGATCGGCTGGTACTCGCCGTGGCTCGACCGGCTGATCCGGCCGAAGGAAGAGCTGTTCGCGCGGCTGGAGGCTCAGCAGCACCGCCGCTTCGTCAAGACGCATACGCCACTTGACGGGGTACCTATCGACCCGCGTGCTACCTACATTGTCGTCGGCCGGCATCCGCTCGACTCCGCCGTCTCGCTCTACTACCAGGGCGAGAACATCAACCGGGCGCGGCAGCGCGAGCTGACGGAGGAGCTGACCGGAAAGCCCATCCCGCCAGTACCTGACACGCCGCGCAAGCCGGCCAGGGAGTGGCTGCTCGACTGGATCGACAACGACGCCGGCCCGCACGAGCAAATGGACTCGATCCGCGGCGTGCTCTGGCATGACGGCGACGCCTGGGGCCGCCGCCTCGAGCCGAACGTCGTGCTGCTGCACTACGCCGACCTGTGCGAGGACCTCGAAGGCCAGATGCGGCAACTGGCGCAGCGGCTGGGCATCAGCGTCCCCGGCACGGTCTGGCCGGGTCTTGTCGAGGCGGCCACGTTCGCCAGCATGCGCGAACACGCCGAGAAGATCACTGGCTCGGGCCAGATCCTCAAGAGCGCAGCGGCGTTCTTCCGACGCGGCACTTCGGGCGCGGCCCGCGAGTTGCTTACCGATGATGAGCTGGCGCACTACTACGCGCGGGCAGCGGAGCTGGCCCCGGCCGACATGCTGCGCTGGCTGCACCGGCCGCTGGCGGCGGCATGACCGGTGACCAGCTGATCAGGGTCCAGCTCAGCAGGACCGCTGAGGAGCAGGCCGAGGAAGACCGTTTCTTCGCCGTCTACGGGCCCTGGGCGCCGCTGTCCCCTGCCGAGGTGCTGGCTGAGCTGGCGGACTTCGGCCGGCCGTGGTGGGTCGTCGGCGGCTGGGCGATCGAGGCTGCCACCGGCTACCGCCGCGAGCACGACGACACCGACATTTCGATCTTGGCGTGCGACGTGCCCGAGTTCGTCCGCGTCCTGTCTGGCCGCTGGCACGTGTGGAGCAACGTCGGCGGCGTGCTGCGCCCGCTGGGCGACAAGTGGACGACGGTGGACGAGCCGCGCAGCCAATTGTGGCTGCGTGCCAACGCCACAGCGCCGTGGGTCCTTGACGTTCCGCTGACGCCCGACAACGACGGCCAGTGGACCAACAAGCTTGTCCCCGGCCACGTGGCGCGGGTGGCGGACGTCACCTGGGTCGACCAGGCCGGCATCCGCTATCTGCGCCCGGAAATCGTCCTGGTGTACAAGGCCCGGCTGGCCCGCCCCAAGGACGATCCCGACTTCGAGGCGGCGCTACCGCTGCTGGACGCCGGTCAGCGGAGCTGGCTGCGGGACGTCCTTTCCGACATCCTGCCCGGCCACGCCTGGATAGCCCGCCTGTGACTGCGCTGCCGCGGCAGCGATGATCGATGCATGGACGACAAGGATCTGGCTGGCTTCGCCCGTGACCTCGATGCCCGCTGCCGGCTGCACGGCTCGTTCACGCTCCGGTCGGGCGTCGTCGCGCCCGAGTACTTCGACAAGTACCTGTTCGAGACAGACCCGGTCCTGCTTCGCCGGGTCGCCGAGCTGATGCACCCGCTCCTCCCGGCCGATAGCGAGATGCTCGGCGGCCTGGAACTGGGCGGAGTTCCGCTGGCGACCGTTCTGAGCCAGCTGACCGGGCTTCCTGCCCTGTTCGTGCGCAAGCAGGCAAAGGCCTACGGCACTGCCAAGCAGGCCGAGGGCGATAGCCCGGCCGGCCGGCACGTCGTGCTGATCGAGGACGTCATCACAACAGGAGGCACGGTGGCGGCCGCGGCGCGCTCGCTGCGCAGCCTCGGCGCGAGGGTGGGCACTGTCGTCTGCGCCATCGATCGTTCTGCACCAGGAGCGGAGACGATCACTGGCGATGGAGTTCGGGTGATCTCGCTGCTGACGAAGGCTGACCTGGACGCAGCCGCGGCCCGACCTTACTAACCGCCGGGTCACGGGAGGACTTCGATGGACGCAACAAGGGACAGCGCCACCCCTGCGCGGTCGGCCCTAGACAGGCTGCTGTTCCCGGACAGCTGGATCTATGACTCCCGCCATCCCCGTTTCTGGGCGGGCTTGTGCTTTGCCGCTGGTACCTGGAACTTGTTCCTGGGC
>JASHTT010000334.1 GCA_030040415.1 Streptosporangiaceae bacterium
TATGTTCCGGATCCCGGCCGAACCCGTCCGGTCGGCGCAGGCGGAGCCGCGCCGGTTTGGTTGTCAGCCGTACTGTCTGTTACGGCTTCGCGCTGATCCGTGTGCCTGGGTCGCCGCCCTCGCAGATCTCCCGCATGATGCCAGCGGCCGCGACGTCGAACACGTGCATGGTCAGGTCCTGCTCATTGGCGAGGACGAAGGCGCTGGTGTCCATCACCTGAACTCCAGCGGCAAGCGCCTCGTCGTAGGTCAGCGACTCGTAGCGCACGGCAGCCGGATTCACGTTCGGGTCGCTGTCGTAGACGCCGTCGACGCCGCGCTTGCCGACCAGTAGCGCATCGGCGTCCAGCTCGAGCGAGCGCTGGACAGCCGGATAATCCGTGGTGACGTAGGGCTGACCGATCCCGCCCGCCAGCAGGACTATCGAGCCGTGCTCCAGGTGCCGGACCGCCCGCAGCCGGATGAACGGCTCGGCCACGCTCTGCATCGGCACCGCGGTCATGACCCTTATGTCGGTGTCGGTCCGGGCCGTCAGCACGCCGCGCAGCATCAGGGCGTTCATCACCGTGCCGAGCATGCCGATGTTGTCAGCCTCCGCCCGGCTGATCCCCCAGCCCTTGGCCATCCGGCCGCGGAAGTAGTTGCCGCCGCCGACGACCACCGCGATCTGCACCCCAAGCTCGCGTACGGACAGCACCTCGTTGGCCACGTGCGACAGGGCTGCGGGGTCGACGCCCCAGCCCGCCGGGCCCGCCAGCGCCTCGCCGCTGAGCTTCACGACCACTCTGTCGTAGCGCACTCTCGGGCTCGCCCCAATCTGTCACCTAGTCCGTCAGCGCCTGGCCGCCAGGATAACGGGCCAGCGCCGGGCCGGAAGCCGGCGGACCGTGCCGTAACCTGCCGAACATGCACGCCGAACTTGCCAGCCTGGCCGCCGAGATCGACGGGCTCAGGCTGATCGATCAGCACGTGCACAGTGTTCTGCCGGGGCCAGTCGGAACAGCGCAGTTCGAGCGGCTGATCAGCGAGTCCGACCAGCCGCCGCCAGCGGGCACCAGCCGGTTCGACTCCCAGCTCGGCTTCGCTATCAGGCGCTGGTGCGCGCCCGTTATCGGGCTCGAAGAGTCCGCTGACGCCGAGTCTTACCTTGAGCACAGACGCAGCGGCGGCGCAGCGGCCGCAACCCTGATGGCCGCCGCGCGCTGTTCGGACCTCCTGGTCGATACCGGGTTCATTGCGGCCGGCTCGGCCAGCCTGCCAGAGCTCGCCGAGTTGTCCGGGGCCAGGGTGCACGAGATCGTCAGGCTTGAGACACTCGCCGAAGAGCTTGCCGCCGAAGGCAGCACGGCAGCCGGTTTCGCTGCCGCATACCGGGAGTTGCTGTGGCGTCGCTCGGCTGACGCGGTAGGGGTCAAGAGCATCGTCGCCTACCGGCATGGCCTCGACTTTGATCCGGCGCGTCCGTCGCCCGCAGAGGTGACTGCTGCCGCAGGCCGGTGGCTGCGGGCGATCGAGGCTGACGCCGTGGTGCGGCTGACCGATCCAGTTCTGCTGAGGTACCTGCTCTGGACGGCGGCCGAGCGCGGCCTGCCGATCCAGCTGCATACCGGGTTCGGGGATCCCGACCTGGACCTGCACCGCGCAAATCCGCTGCTGGCTCGCGAGTTCCTGGCCAACTGCGCGGTGCCTGTAGTACTGCTGCACTGCTACCCCTACCAGCGGCAGGCCGGCCACCTCGCGCACGTGTACCCGAACGTATACGCCGACGTCGGCTTCACGCTCAACTACGTCGGTGCCAGGGCACCGGGCGTAGTTGCTGAGGCGCTCGAGCTGGCTCCGTTTGGCAAGGTGCTCTACTCCTCGGACGCATATGGCCTGCCGGAACTTGTCTACCTCGGAGCGCGGCTGTGGCGGAATGCCATGACCGAAGTGCTCGGCAGCTGGGTTGTCTCCGGCCAGTGGACAAGGCAGGACGCGATTCGCGTCGCGGCGATGATCGGGGCGGGTAACTCCGCCCGGCTGTACCAGCTCGGCTGACACAATCTCCCAGCTGCTCACGCAGAGCCATCATTTGCTCTCAGACTGTAGCAGTCTGTCTAATTTGGTTCGAATAACCGCAGGCAGTCGCAGAATATCGCGGTTATTGTCGTATGCCTGCGAGCGGGTATCGGCGGTGCTTGGCTGGCCGTAACGGGTGAGCAGGGCAGCCAGGACAAAGGGGGCACCGCCACATGACTACTGCGATCGATCGTCCAGTGAGGTCCGGCCTAGCAACCGAAACGGACCAGGTCAGTCCGGCCGAGGCGGTCACATCCGGAACGGCTGAGCCCAGCGCGGCAGCGGACGGTCCCACTGCCGCGTTACCGACACTGACGCCGGACATGGCGCTGCAACTCGCGGAGATGCTGGCGCCACACCTGCTCGCGATGCGCGCGGTCACCGCGGGCACTCGCTATGAGTTCCTAGCCGAGGGCAAGCTTGGTGCTGACGGAGAGCCCGGCGCCAACGAGCCACCCGACCTTGCTGGCGGCCAGCCGGACGTGCCCCACGTGTCGCCGGCCACCAAGATCTTCATTGCCGGAGTGCTCGAGCGCCTGTCCGCCTAGTCGCGGCAAACTGGCGAGGCACCTGGTGCAGCAGGTGTCCGTGTGACTACCACGGCACGGCGTCACTCGACGCCCTGACACTTTCGCGGAGACTCTTGCCCGCTTCGCTAGGCAGTCATCTTCCACGGGTGCCATCGGCGAGTTCTCGGAGTATGTCGATGTGGCCGTTGTGCCGGGCAGTCTCCTCGGTCAGGTGGAACAGGATCCAGCGCAGCGTGACGGGCTCAGTCCGGAAGCCCAGTGCACCCTTGGACGGCGTATCCAGGTCGAGGGACGCCACCAGGTCGCTGTGCCGGGCGCAGGCAGCCCGGTAGTCCGCCAGTAGCTGCCTGAGCGGCACGTCGACCGCGATCCTGAACTCGCGATCGGGATCGTCGTCGGTCCACGGTGCGTCTACCACTCCGCCCAACAGCTTGCCCTCGATCCACGAAGTTTCGACCCAGCGCAAGTGGCTGACCAGCCCGGAAATGGTCATCAGCGGCGAGTCGGGCAGCGGCGCCCGGCGGGCGTCCGCATCCGAAAGCCCCGCGCACTTGGCATGCACGGTGTCGCGGGCGTAGTCCAGGAACGTAGTCAGGACCGTCCGCTCGTCCCAGCGGGGCGGGATGTCATCGACCCGGCCCGCCGAGATCGACTGTGATGCTGATTCTGAAGTCATGTCATTCCTCTGCTGAGCAGAGGCGCGACCGGGACTGCTATCGGTTGGTCTCCGGAGGCGCCTGAAGGTGTACGGACATCGCGCCTCCTTTCCCATTAGCGGCGCCGCGCGCTGCGGCGACCGGCTGAGACTAACGCGCCGTACCTGTTCACATCCAGCCTTTTAGCGTCGCCATGGTCCGGCGGTGCCACCTGCGGCCGAACAAGCGGTTCAAGAGACTAGCGCGCCCCGGGGATGCCCTCGCGAGCCGCCGCGTAGCGCTGTCGCGCGGCGTTCCCGACGGGGCAGCCGCCTGGCGCCCCGCGGCAGATGCCCGTGTCGCAGAGCCGACATCCCCACCGAACCGCGCCGGGTGCACGCATCATTCCGACCAGCATCTTGCCGACTAGCTCGTCGAAGGTGATTCGCTCGGCCGGCGACAGCGCGGCCAGCGCCCTGTCAAGAACTTCGGCGCGCGCCTGGCAGACCTCTTGTGCCGCCGCCTCGCCACGCGCTGTCAGCACGGTCGCCGTCGAGCGGCGGTCGGCGCCTTCCTCGCGCCGTATGTAGCCGGATTCTTCGAGCCGGTCGAGCAGCCTGACCGTGCCCGAGGAGGTAAGACCGAGTACCTGCCGGAGCAGGTCGACCGACGGTCGGTCGAGGAAGTGCAGCAACGCCGCCAGCGCCGCTGGCGCTGAGTCCGAACGGCCGGCCGCTGCCGCGGTCGCGTCGGCCATCTGGTCGGAAACGATGAGTGCCAGCGCCCCGAGCAGATTGGCCGGCCGGTCCAGTCTGGCGTGGTCAGCCAAGCGAGTAGTCGAACTCGAATGTCCCAGTGGGGGCGGCAGTCGCCACGGATGTCCCGTTCCCGGTCAAGCCGGCAAGGCCGCCGGTACCCGAGCCCTCGACAACTTGCCAGCGCGACCGCGCCTCGCCGGCGGCGTACTCGCCCTCCGCGCGCACAACGAAGCTGCCCTCGGCCCCGCCGATCTTGCCCGTCACGAGCTGGATGCCGGTGAAAACGGCGGTGCCGTCCGGCAGGTAGCACATGACCGCATCCCAGGTGGCCTCTCCGGCAAGCTCGCCCTCCAGGCCGAAGGTAACAGTCACCTTGGTCAGCTTGGCGTCGCCGTCGAGCTGCCGGTACGTGTTCTCGTCCCACGACTTCACCGACGAAGTCCCCATCGCCCGCGCCATCTCGTGCCCCTTCCGCCAATTAGATGTGTGAGTCACACACTAATGTTGGTCTCGCCAGGCGACGGCTGTCAACCAGCGTCCATGCCTGGTTGCCGGGAACGGGTTCTGGCGCATCCTCGGCCCGTTTCGCCCATCAGGGTCCGCCGACGCCGAAGACGGCCATCGAGCCGGACTGGAAGATCTGCGTCACGTAGACGGTGCCGTTAGCCGGATCGAATGCCACGCCGACTGGCTGCGATCCGACAGCCTGCAGGCGCCCTGCGGTGGCGCAGCCGCTGCTGGTGGTCCCGTTGCAGTGTGCTCCGTTCACGACAGTCACCGCAGCGCTGGAGAAGTCGGCCACGTACACAGTGTCCGTGCCCGGGTCTACCGCCACGAACAACGGCGACCGTCCGGTGGGCACAGCGGCAATGTGTCCGCAGCCGCTGGTGTCGGTCGCGTTGCAGGTCGCGCCGTCGATGACGGACAGCTCGCCAGGTAGATCACCGTTGGCGTTGTCGGACACGTAGACGGTGTCGGTGACTTCGTTCACGGCGACTCCGGAGGGGCCGAGTCCCACCTTGATCGTCGCGGCGACGTGGCTGCACCCAGCGTGGTCGGTCCCGTTGCAGGTGGCCCCGTTGATAAGGGCGACCGTGTCGCCGCTAAAGCTAGCTCCGCTACCCGGGGCGTAGACGGTGTCAGTCTCCGGGCTGACGGCAAGCACCGCCGTGGCGATGCCGACGCTGACCACACCCGGCACCTGGTTACAGCCGGACTGAACCGTGGCGTTGCAGGTCGCGCCGTTGACGACGGCGACATGGTTGGCCTCCTCGCCGTAGGACACGTACACGGTGCCGGTGGTCGGGTTGACGACCGGCACCTCGGGGTAGGCGCCGACGCGGACCTCGGCCGGGTGCTGGCTGCAGCCCGCGGTGTGCTCGGCGTTGCAGGTGGCGGTGTCGATCACCGCGAGGATCCCAGTCGTCTGGCCGTCCCCGGCGTACAGGGTGTCGGTGGCAGGGTCGATGTCGCCTACGTTGGGCCCTGGGTAGGGAACCGGGATGGTAGCGACCGGTGCACACCCGGAGAGGTCCGATGCGTGACAGGTGGCGCCGTTGATGACGTCGATCTGCGCCAGGTAGTCGCTGCCCGCGTAGATGGTGTGGTTGGCGGTGTCAACGGTGGTGAGGAACTCCGGGTCAGGCACGCTCGGCGCCTCGACCCGGCAGCCAGAAGTGCTGGCCGCGTCACAGCCGCTGATGCCGATGGGCGCCATGAAGTTCTGGCCGCCCCCGTTGACCATGTAGGCGGTCCCGGTCTGCGGCGCCAGCGCGAAGGCGTTCGGGTTGTAGCCGGTTGGCGAGTCAAAAATGACCTGCTCGTTCCGCGCCCGCTGCGGGCAGCCGGTGGCGACGAGGCCATTGCACGTCCGCGTGTTGATCTCGGACATGGTGCCGTCTTCCTGGTTCATCGCGAACAGCGTGTGCGCAGGGGCGTCGATCCCGACGAATCCCACGCCAGCGCCGGTCGTCACCGCGCGGGGCGACTGCCCGCAGCCGGAGTGGACCAGGGCGCTGCAGGCGGCTCCGTCGATGACCGAAACCGTCCCGGCGTTGTAATTGGCGGTGTACACCGTGCCGGTGGCCTGATCGACCACGTCGAAGAACGGGCCGCTACCCACGGTGATGGTGCGTGGCCGCTGAGCGCAGCCTGTCGCGGTCGATCCGTTGCACGTGGCGCCGTTGATGACCGAGACCGTGTCGCCGTTGCCAGTAGCCCCGTCGTTGGCCGCGTAGACAGTGTCGGTCGCGAGGTCGACCGCGACACCGTCCGGGTCGAGCTTGTCGCTGATCGTCCTGACCGGCTTACCACAGCCGCTTGTCGTCTGGGCGTTGCAACCGGCGACCGGGACCACCGAGATGTTGCCAGTGGCGTAGTTCGCCGTGTAGAGCGTGTGCGTATCAGGGTTCAGCGCAATGGCGCTCGGCAGCCCGCCCACCTTGAACGTAGCCAGGCTGTGTGCGCAGCCGCTGGTGACGTGTGCGTTGCAACGCGCCCCGTCGATGACCGTCACCGTGTTGGCGATGTCGTTTGCCACGTAGACGGTGTCGGTAACAGGATCGACGACCGCGGCGAACGCGCCGGCTCCTGCGTCAGCCCGGGCTATCACCCGGCAACCCGAGGTGACCCGCGCGGCGCACTTGGCCGTGCTGATTACGTCAACAACGTGGCTGGCGGTGTCGGCGCAAGTGGTGCCGGTGGCCGGGTTGGTGCACTGAATCGGCACGTACAGCGTCCCCGTGCGGGTATTGACGGCGGGCTGGTAGCCCGGGCTGCCGTCGAGCACCGCGCCCGCGCTGCCGTCGCCCCTTGCTTGCCATCGGGCTGACGCCCACCCCACGCGTGGCACGGCCGTCAGCGGCGCCCCGCGCAAGCCGCCGAATCTGCCGTCCAGCGTCCGGGCATCCGCTGGCCGGGCGACGACCGAGCCGTGCGGCACGATCCGGCGTACAGCGAGGGCGGTTCCGGTAATGGCGAGGGAGGCGGCAGCACAACAAGCTGCGACCAGCACTCCGGCAATCGCTTTGCGACTGAGCACGCAGGCCAGCTTCATCACGAGGATCCCCTTCCTCGAACAGCCGCGGGGAGCGGTGCTTCTGCGGCGCGTCTCGGTGGCGGCGCTCGCTGGCGCCGGGCCCTTGCCGCTGACGGTAAGAGACCGAAAGTCACCCGCACCCCGGGGATCTCACCGGGTTTTTCCCTAGTTGAGAGGGCCGCCTTTGCCGCTGGGTGGCTGCGATGCGCCCCACCTAGTCATGCGGAACTGACCCCACCAGAGACCCGTCGGCGGCGTTGATCGTTAGCGCTGACGCCAGGAGACGGTCAGTGAGCCACGCCCGAGGGATCTCACTGGGGTTTTCCCTAGTTGGGGTAAGCGGTGCGATCCTCGCGCCGGGTCAGCGTGACAAGCTGGTGACGGCTCCGGACACCAAGCTTGGCGAACGCGTTGGCCAGGTGATATTCGACGGTCTTCGGGCTGATGTACAGCTGAGCCCCGATCTCACGGTTAGACAACCCGACCCCGACAAGCCTGGCCACCCTGAGTTCCTGTTGCGTAAGACCAGGAAGATCGGGGTCATCACCGGCTCGCGAGCGCACGCCGAGCGTGCTCAGTTCGGCTTCGGCGGCGTGCACGAACGGCCGGGCGCGCAGTGCGGCAAACGCGTCTGCTGCCGCCCGCACCGTCTCGATCGCCGCGCCCCGCCGATTCAGTCTGGCCAGGCAGCGGCCATGCTGCAGGTCGATCACCGCGCGATGGAACGGCCACGGCAGGTCGCCCGCGGCGAGGCGGCCCGCCTGCAGTACCTCATCGGCCTGAGTCAGGTCGCCCTGCAACATAGCCAGCGTGCCGCGCAGGCAGGCAGCGAATATCCGGGCGCCCGGATCGGAGTGCGTCGCGGCACGCGACTCGAAGCTAGTCAGCAGCTCGTGGGCAGCGGTGAACTTGCCCGTCCGAATCAGCGCCCAGACCTGAACAGGACGCAACCACAATGCGGCCGCGCTATCGAATCGGTCGACCGAAGGCTCGGCATCCGCGAGCGCGACACCGCGCAGCGCCTCCTCCGGGTCGCGCCGTGCGAAACCGAGCAGGCAGCGTGCCGATGCGGCGAAGCCAGTCGCGAGGCCCCCGAAGACGCGCGCGCCCGCCTCGGCGGCATCTGCATGCGCGATCGCAGTCGTCCATTCACCGCGGCACGCGGCGACGCTGACGGCTGCGGCATGCACGAAGGCGCCGTCAAAGTCCCGGTCGGCGTCGCGGGCCAGGGCCACCGCCAGCTCGGCGTGGGTCTGCGCATCATCCCAGTGCCCCAGCTGGAACTCGGCCTCGGCGAGGAACGCAAGCGGTGGGCCCGGAAACCGCAGCTGCAGTCCCTTTGTCATGCGCTGTACCGACAGCGAGAGGTCCTCGACGGCGGCACGAGCGTCTCCCGCGAACAGTCTCGCGATGCCGCGGTAAGTGAGCGCGTCGGTCCGGGCCAGCGGCACGCTCGCCGCCGGCTCTGCCAGGTCGGCAAACAGCGCCTGAGACTTGGCTTCCTCCCCGCTGAGGGCATAGGCGAAAGACCGGATGCAGCGCGCCGCGTCATACCAGAGCTCGCTGCCGGTCCCGATGCTCAGTGCCCGGTCCAGCCACATCTCCGCCTCGGTGACGGCTCCGGTTATGCCGAGGACCTGACCAAGTCCTACCGCCGCTTCGCCGCGCGCGGACACCTCTCCCTCGCCTGCCTCCCAAGCCGCGCGCAGCAGTGCGATCGCATCGGACGGCCGCGCCTCGAACATGGCGAGCTGACCGAGCGCGGCGTCTCGGCGCGCGCTGTGGGCCAGTTGCTCGACCACCGGTCGAGCGGCTTCGGCGGCAGCTACGTCAGCGGCCTGCACTAGCCGCTCGAAGGCGGACAGCGTGAATTCGTCGCGACTGTGGCCACGCTGCGTCACTGTCGCCGCCATCCCCAGGTAGCGCGCCGCGAGCTGCAGCTTTCCCGCTCCGGCGGCGATGTCGGCCGCGGCTAGCAGTTCTGCGGCAAGGTCAGGATTGGGCCCGTGAGTCGCCGCGACCCGGTGCGGAAGGGCGTCATTCCCGCCGAGGGCCGCCGCAGCCCTCAGATGGAGGCGCTGGCGTAGTTCCGGCCCAAGGCCGTCGTACACCGTTCGCCGGATCAGCAGGTGGGCGAAAGCGACCGAACGGCCAAGCCCGGCCTGCCGCTCGATAAGAAAGCCGGCCTCCATGGCCGCTTCCAGGCTCGAGGTCGGGTCAGCGATACCAGCCACGGCTGCCGCATCAGCGAGCGCGCAGTGATCGCCGAGCACGGCTACGGCGTGTGTCAGGTCGCGAGCCGGCCGCGGCAGCGCGGCAAGCCGGGGCAAGATCAAGCCTGCCAGCGACTTCGGGGCAGGCAGGTCTGCCCCTGCTGCCTCGAGTGCGTCGTCGGCTAGCTCGGCAAGCAGCGCGAGGGCAAGCAACGGGTTGCCGCCGGTATGAGCGGCAAGCCTGCGGATGGCCCGCCCGGACAGCTGCGACCTGCCAAGCTGCCGGCACAGCATGCTGAGTTCCTCGATGCTGAGACCGGGCAGCCTAATGGCCGACGAGCGGGGATCGCCCGTCATGTACCGCGCCCATCCCTCGCCGAACCTCGCGGTCCAGGCTGGCCTGCCGGTCAGGATCACCAGCGAGCGGTCAGCTCGCAGTCGCCGGCAGGCGAACAAGAGCGCCCTGGCGGACGGCAGGTCCGCCCATTGCAGGTCCTCGATCACCACCGCGATCGCGCGCTCGCCCTGCAACGACGAGACAAGCGCGAGCAGCTCCACGCCGACCGCCAGCGGATCCGCGTCAGCGGGCGGGCCGTACGCGAGCAGCCGGAGACCGGCCAGCGAGCCGACCGCGACTGCCGCAGCAGAGGCCGCTAGCTGGTGGACGATGCCGTAAGGCAGCACCGACTCGGCCGCCTCGCCACTGGCTGCGATGACCGGCAAGCCTTGCTCGGCCCTGAGGAACTCGAAGACCAGCGAGGACTTGCCGATCCCCGCCTCTCCCTCGATGAGCACCACCTGCGGCTGTCCCGCTTGCGCTGCGGCGAGTGCGTTGCTCAGCCAGCTGAGCTGAGTTTCGCGGCCGACGAATATCCGCGTCGGCCGTAAGGTCGGATCGTCCATGGCCAAGCCCCCCGGCCAGCGTCCGTTTGCTGACTCTTGGGGTAGATATTGGCCTAGCACCGCGAACCGGTCCAGAGTGTCGGCACCAGCAACTCCACGGTTGGTCCGGGTGGCGGCCAACGCCTTTGGGCAAGCGAAGGTCGGCCACCCGGCACCCGGCAGTTACCCCCGTGCGGAGCGGGCGACGTGACAGTGGCCTTGCAGCTGCCGTTCGCCACATACAGCGTGTGTGTGGCAGCGTCGAGAGGTGTCGCCTGCGGTGCGCTGCCGACCGGAACGCTCACGCCGGCCTGGCCGCCAGGCTCGGCGGCGCTGCCACGCTCGGCGGCGCTGCCACGCTCGGCGGAGCCAGCTTGATGCCCGGCCAGCCTTGCCTTCCAGCGTGGCCAGCTAGCGCGCCCCGGTTGCGCCGGCAGCTGCCTGGCCGGGTCAGTACGTACCGGACTCGGCACGTGTTCCGGGGCGGCCGCGGCGGCGGCGGAAAGGCTCGGGGTAACCAGGCAGCCAGCGATCGCCAGCGCTCCTGGCACCGCGCACCTGCGTGGCCTTGACCAACCGGCTGAGACCTTCATTGAATCTGCCCCCTCAGCGTGGTTGTGCTGAGGATGCGGCATCAAGCCGCCGGGCGGATCAGGCGATCGCGTCATCCTGCGGGCAGCGGGTCCTTAGATTCCGGCCGCGCCTACCTTAAGCCGTATGCGTGGCAGCGCTGACGGCCACGGCAAGCGGGTCACCTCCGACCTGGACGGCTGGCTGCTGTCGCTCCCATCACGCAGCCGCAGCTAGCTCGCTTCCCCGGCCGGGCCGGCTGTCAGCAGGCCACCCATCACCAGGGACAGAATCCGGTCGGCCTGCCCGGGATCCGACGGGTTGGCGTCCATCGCGATGATCAGCCCGTGTGTGAGCCGGAAGACGTCGGCGCTGGTCACGTCTGCTCGCGCGGCGCCCGCCTGCTGAGCGCGGTCCAGCAGCGCCTGCATGCAATTGCGCAGCGTCATGCTGCACGCCGACAGCAACTCCGAGTCCTTACCGATCATCGCGACGAGTGCTGACGACAGGCTGCGCTTGGTCTTGCCGAAGGCAGCGAACGCGCGGATCCACTCGTCCAGGGCGTCGCCGGCCGACTCGGCGGTCAGCAGCTTGGCTGCGAGCGTTTCCAGCCCCTCCACCTGTTCCTGGTAGACGGCCTCGAGCAGCGACTGGCGGTTGGGGAAGTGCCGGTACAGCGTGCCGATGCCAACGCCGGCGCGGCGCGCTATCTCCTCGAGCGAGACATCGTCGGCACCGTGCTCCGCGAAGGCCGCAGCGGCCGCGGCGATCAGCTTGTCGTAGTTGCGGCGCGCGTCTGCCCGCCGCGGCGCCGGCCCTGTGGACGAGCCGGAGCCCGACCCGGCGGACGACTCAACCACCGCCGGTGCCTGGCCGACCGGCCTTGATGCGCTCATCGTGGCTCCACCCAATATCCAACTTGCAAAGCGGAGGGATCCTCCGTATAGTTACCGGAGGGATCCTCCGAATAGAGCTTAGCTCAGTCTAGCCGCGCTGGCGAGTGCACCGCCGGAGCGCGATCCGTACCTGCACACCGTTTCCGGGAAGGACCCATGTCTTCGCCGACAACCACGCAGACAACTCCAACCAGAATCCGACAAAGGGGCGCTCGGTCCCCAGGAACACCCGACGACGGCAGCCGCAGGAACATCACGCTCGCTGTGGTGCTGTGCGCCCAGCTGATGATCGTCCTCGACATGACCGTGGTTAACATCGCGCTGCCGTCGATGGAAACCGGGCTGCACATGTCCGCCACCAGCCTGTCCTGGGTGCTGAACGCCTACGCGCTGACGTTCGGCGGCCTGCTGCTCCTCGGCGGACGGGTGGGCGACATCTTCGGCAGGCGGCCGGCCTTCATGGCCGGGCTCGCCATCTTCACCCTGGCCTCGCTGGCCGGCGGTCTCGCGACATCCGCTGCGGTGTTGCTCACTGCCCGCGCCATCCAGGGCGTCGGCGGCGCACTCGCGTCCCCTGCCGTGCTCGCAACGATCGTGTCGACGTTCCCCGAGGGCAGGGAACGAATCCGTGCGCTCGGCATCTTCACCGCCGTGACCATGGGCGGAGCCTCACTGGGTCTGGTGCTCGGCGGGATGATCACCCAATGGGCCTCCTGGCGCTGGGTGTTCTTCGTCAACGTCCCTGTGGGCATCGTGGTCATCGCACTGGTACCCCGGCTGCTGTCCCGCTCGCAGCGCAAGCCCGGCCACTTCGACCTGGGCGGCGCGATCACGTCGACCGGCGGAATGGCGGCGCTCGTCTACGCCTTCATCAACGCGGCGTCGGCGAGTTGGTCGAGCCCGGTGACGCTCGGCGCGTTCACCGCTGCGGCCGTGCTGCTCGGGCTGTTCGTGCTCATCGAGTCCAGGACCGCGCAGCCGATCACGCCGCTGTGGCTGCTGCGCGACCGGAGCAGGGCGGCCTCGTACGTGGCCAGGCTGCTGCTGGTCGGCGGCATGTTCGGGATGTTCTTCTTCCTGACCCAGTTCGTACAGCGCGTGCTGGGCTTCAGCCCGCTGATCGCCGGGTTGTCCTTCGTGCCGCTGACGGGCGCCCTGTTTGCCACATCCCGCTTGGCGCCGCGGCTTGTGCCGCGGTTCGGCCCGAAGCCGCTGATGGTCGCGGGCCTGCTGCCGGTCGTCGGCGGCATGGCCTGGCTCAGCCAGTTGTCCCCGGCGACGAGCTATCTCTCCGGGCTGTTGATCCCGATGCTGCTGCTTGGCGCCGGGATGGGCATAGTGTTCGTGCCGCTGACCATGGCCTCGCTGGCCGGCGTTCCGCCGCAGGACTCGGGCGCGGCCGCCAGCATGGTCAATGTCATGCAGCAGGTCGGTGGTGCACTTGGCCTGTCGGTGCTGGTGACGGTCTTCGGCACGGCGAGCCGGGCCGCAGCGCGCCACCCGGTGCCCGCCTCCTCACCGGTGGCTGCGGCGCATCACATCCTCGTGCACGGCATGGCGGCGTCGTTCACCACGGCTGCCGTGTTCGACGCCGTCGCGCTGATCGTCGTCGCGGTCCTGATCAGGCTCAGCCACGCGCGGCCGGCTCCGGTCGCCGTCACGGACTGACCCGACGGCCCCGACGGCCCGACGGCCTGACCCGACGGCCAAGTGTGTACCGCGGAGCCGGCCCTAGCCGGCTCCGCGGTGCACAGTGCCGAGTAAGCGTCTGCTGGCTGCCCAATACCATGGAGGGACAGTCAGCCGGCCCGAGGAAGTGCCTACGCGATGCCCGAGTTCTCCTACACCGATCTGCTGCCCACCGG
>JASHTT010000335.1 GCA_030040415.1 Streptosporangiaceae bacterium
CGCGATCGCCTCCAGCATCTGGCCGAAGCCGAACGGTGGTGCGGGACTGGCGGCGTGAAACGTCCCGGTCACCGACCGGTCGAGCAGCAGCACCGTCCAGGTCCCGAGGTCACGCACATCGATGAGCTGCATAGGGTCTTGCGGATCTCCGGGCGCGAGTACCTGGCCGCCGCGCGACAGCCGGTCCACCCACCAGGTGAACCGGTACGAGCGGTCGTGCGGGCCGATGACGTAGGTCGGCCGGATGATCGTGGTGCCGGACCCGAACAGGCTGCTAGCTGCCTGCTCGCAGGCCACCTTCAGGCCGCCGTAGTTCTGCGCGGTAACCGTCTGCGCATCCGGGTCGGCGACCTTTGCCAGCGGCGCTGTCTCGTCGTAGCCCCACGGCACGCTGGAGCTGTAGGCAGAGACGCTGGAGATGAAGACGTATCTGCCGCCCCGCCCGTCAAGCGCGTCCGCCAGCGAGCGCAGCTGACGCGGAAAGTAGCCACAGACGTCGACAGTCGCGTCCCAGCTGCCATCGGAGAGTGCCGACAAGTCGGCGTTGCGGTCCCCGGTCAGCTGCGTTGCCTGCGGGAACAGGCCAGGGCCGGTACGGCCGCGGTTGAACAAGGTGACGTCATGTCCGGCGTCGATGGCCGCCGCCGCGATGTAGCGGCCAACAAAGGCCGTGCCGCCGATGATCAGGATCCGCACGCTGGTCCTCGCCTCCCCGGTTCTGACCGCAGGGTACGCGGCTAGCCTGGACTGTCGTGACGGGGGAGTCGCCTCACTACAGTCTCTACGGCGACCTGGCCGGCTGGTGGCCGCTGATCTCGCCGCCCGGCGAGTACACCGGGGACGCCGCGGCCGTGTCGGCGGCGTTCGGCGTGGCCGAGATCGGAGTCCGGGAGGTGCTCGACCTCGGCAGCGGCGGCGGGCACGTCGCGGCCCATCTCAAGGACAGGTTCGCCTTGACGCTGGTGGACATCTCAGCGGAGATGCTGGCGGTGTCCAAGCGGCTCAATCCCGAGTGCGAGCACCTGCAAGGCGACATGCGCACAATCCGGCTTGGCAGGCAATTCGACGCAGTGCTTGTGCACGACGCGGTGGACTACGTGACGTCCCGGTCCGACCTCCGGCTCGTCATCGAGACGGCGTTCGCGCACTGCCGGGCGGGCGGCGTGGCCGTGTTCGCCCCAGACCACACGGCCGAGACCTTCGCACCCGGCACAGGCGGCGGTGGTGGCAGCGATGCGGCCGGGCGGCAGGCGGTCTTCCACGAGCGGACCAGTGATCCCGACCCGGCAGACGACTGGATCCTTGCCGAATACGAGTTCACGCTGCGGGATGCCGAGTGCGGCGTCAGGGTCGTGCGGGAGTCGCACCGGCTAGCCGCGTTCCCCCGCAAAACCTGGCTGACGCTGCTGACCGGCGCGGGCTTTGACGCGCAGGCGCGGCCGCTCGGTGACCCGGGCCCGCGGCGTGTCATGTTCGTCGGAACTCGGCCAGCCGAGCAGGGATAGCACGGGCCCCAGGTACCCCCCCTCCGTGATACCCAGGGCCCGTCCTTCCCCAGGCTTGGTGGCTGGTCGCACCGCGGCTAGGGGCTCGGATTGCGGAGGCAGCATCGGTGCGCCTGATACGTCGCGGCCGGACCTGATTTTCTTGCGCACCTGCGTATCTGCCACCGGAACCGGGACTCCGGCATCTAAGGGAGCGTGCATCCGGACAAAAGGATCGTGGGCGGATTACCATGCTGATGGCGTTGGCGATCACAGGAGGGTACGTGCCATGCGTGATGACCCGTCGGTCATCGCTCTGGTGGCCCGCGTGTGCGAGGGTGACCAGGACGCGTGGAATGGGATCATCGAGCGCTACTCCCCGCTCGTCTGGTCGATCTGCCACCGGTTCCAGCTGAGCCGGCAGGACGTCGATGATGTCGGTCAGAGCGTCTGGTTGCTGCTGGTGGAGAACATCGGCAAGCTGCGCGAGCCGGCCGCGCTGCCCGGCTGGCTCGCCACAGCTACCAGACACGAGTGCCTGCGGGTGCTGCGGGCTTCGCGCCGGCAGGACCCTGCCGGGCTGCCGCCGGAGGACCTGATGCCGCCCGACCAGGTCGACCTGATGGTCGAGCAGGAGCTGTTCGAGGCGCAGCGCAACTTCGCGTTCCGCGCTGCCTTCGCCGAGCTTCCGGAAGGCTGCCGTGCGCTGCTGACGATGCTGATCGCCGACCCGCCGCCCGGCTACGCGCAGGTCAGCGACGCGCTGAAGATCCCGGTGGGCAGCATCGGGCCGACCCGCGGCCGCTGCCTTGAGCGATTGCGCCGGTCGCCGCATCTGGCTGCGTTCCTGGCCGAACGGGATGACGCCAGTGAAGTCCGGGAGACTGCGGGGTGAGCACGGTGAACTCTGGCTTGGACGACGACGAGCTGATCGCGGCGCTGCGCCGGGCCTTGCTCGAGCGAACCGCGGTGCCTGCCGAGTTCGTCGAGGCGGGCAAGAGCGCGTTCGCCTGGCACAACATCGACGCCGAGCTGGCCCAGCTCACCTACGACTCCGTCAGGGACTCCCAGCAGGCGCTCGCTGTCCGGTCGGAGTCCGCCTCCATCCGCGCACTGACCTTCACCTCGGCGCACCTGAGCATCGAGCTCGAAGTCGGCGCGGACTCGCTGATCGGTCAGGTAGTGCCGACCCAGGCCGCGACGATCAGGGTGCAGCCGAGGGTCGGCGGCGAGAGTTTCGTTCCGGCGGACGAGATCGGCTGTTTCTCGATCCGTCCGGTGCCATCTGGCGAGTTCCGGCTGCACTGCCGGACCGCGCAGGGCGTAGACGCGCAGACCGGCTGGATAACCCTGTAACGGCCGGTCAGCCGGCGCCGAGCGCTATCAGGGAGAGCGCGGCGCCCTGCTGTGCCGGGTCCGGGCCCGCCTGGTGGCGGACGGCCAGCAGTGACTCGGCGAGCGTGCGGCCGGCCTGCAGCGACTGGTGCAGGCCGATCATCAGCGGCACGACCGCTTGGTCGTTGAGCGGAACGACGCCCGCCACGATCCCGGCAGTGCCGAGCGGCAGCAGGCTGCTGACCAGCCCGAGCAGCTCGTCGGCGCCGGCCGGCGCCAGCAGGCCGGAGTCGCAGCTGGACAGCACCAGCCGGTAAGGCGCGCGGTCCAGCCGCTCGAAGTCGTACACAGTCAGCGGGCCGTCGTGCATGCGCAGCGAGGAGAACATCGGGCTGTCGGCGCGGAACGTGCCGTGTGCGGCGACGTGCGCCAGCCATGCGCCGTCGAGCGCGCCGAGCACCCGGTCCGCCGTCGCGTCCGCGCGGGTCAGCATCGTGACGTCGCCGTACAGTCCGGCGATCGCCGGCACCTCGGCGCCGCCGGTGGCGAGCCCGGGCCCGCTGGCGAGTACGACACGGTGCCGCTCCGGCGGCCTCGCGGTGTGCGCGCGCAGCCAGGCGCTGCCGGACGGGGCCACGCTGAACGGCCTGTCACGCAACGCCGGAAGCAGAGCCCACGGGATCGCGTGCAGCCTGCCGGGCGGGACGATGACGACCGGGTCGTCGCGAAGGTGACGGGTCGCGGCCGCGCCGAGCACCGCGTCCTGCAGGGCAGGCCCCGCCGACCTTAGGATGGCGAGCGCGCTGTCCGGGTCGTCGCCCGCGCGGTCGCGGGATAGCCGGCGCAGCGCGAACCTGGCGAAGTCGGTGGCGCTGACCGCATCCTGGCTGCTGCCCGCGGCGAACCGTCGCACCGTGCCCGCGCCGCAGACCAGGATCTGCAGCGTCCCGTCGATGTCCACGATCTCGACGAGACGGGTGGCGCCGAGCGCGTCGAGCAGGGCCTTGACGTCGATAACGGCGCTGGTCGAGCCTGGCGTTCCCTTCGTGCGCAGCGAACTTGCCCTGACTGCCTTTTCCAGCCGGACCTGTTCCCGCTCGA
>JASHTT010000336.1 GCA_030040415.1 Streptosporangiaceae bacterium
CGGCCGGGACCCGAGCCGGTCGTCGAGGCGATGGCCGCGCTGACGCCCGCAGTGATCCGTGCCGCGGGCTGAGCCGGACGGTACAGGACCAAAGGACACCGGTATTCCGTACGTTGGTCCGTGCCGCCTGGCCCGCCAGTCGCCCAGTATCGGGTTAACGATTCCCTAGCGCCACGGTGGCTCCGATGACCGAGCACCTGTACCCCACCTCTCTTGCCGACCTCGCGCTCGCGCCGGTCCTCATCGGCGTCGAGCGCAACCTTGCTCCGTTGCGCGAGAGCAAGGACCTTCAGTTCGACCTCGCCGTTGTGCTGAACGACGACGCCAGCTTTTACCGGACCCAGCGCGAACGGGCAGGCCGCCTGCAGCGCTGCGCGGTACGCGGCGTAGACCTGCACGGCTGGAGCATCGACCCCGCCGAGGACCTGCACGGCCTGGTGCTGTCGCACGGCGAATTCACCGTGTCGATCATGTTCGGCCGCCAGCTCGTCAGCTACGTCACCGACGGTCCCGTCAACCGGCGGGCGATCCCGGGCAAACGAGGAATCGCTGCCGAATAGCCTGCCGCCAGCTGTGACACTTGCAGCCATGCCAGCTGTGACACTTGCGGCTATGACTGCGCGGAGGCGACACGATCCGTTCCGAGCGGCGCTGACCGCCGATGGGTGAGAACTTCGGCACCGGGCAACTGCCCGAGAAGGCCGACGTGGTCGCGCCGGACGGCTCGGACGTGCGGGTCTTGCTGGGCCTGGCCCGGGGCAGCATGGCGCATTTCGAGCTGGCCGGCGGCCGGGTGTCGCGCGCCGTCGCCCATCGGCAGGTTGACGAGCTGTGGTACGTGCTGAGCGGGACTGGCGAGATGTGGCGCCGGCAGGGGGACAGGGCGGAAACCGTCGCCTTGTCCGCCGGCACCTGCCTGAGCATCCCGGCCGGTACCCGGTTCCAGTTCAGGGCCTCCCCCGCGGGGCCGCTCGCCGCCCTGGGAGTAACCATGCCGCCCTGGCCCGGCGACGACGAGGCCTACGAGGTCGACGGGCCCTGGCCGGCGTCCTGAGCTGCGACGCCCCGCCGGGCCGACCGTCCGGGCCGCTAGCTGGCCGGACGCCGACGCCGGGGGCGGGTCGGCAATGCCTGCCACGTCACAATGCCAGTATCCTTCGGTTAGTCCCAGTGCGCCTGGCGTCCTGCTAGGCGCCCGAGCGGCGCGCGGTCGCGCGATCTTGGTGATGCGTCGCGGTGACACGTGCCGCGGCCCGGTGCAGTGCCTGGACGTGGGGAAAGGCGACAAATCAGTGCCGTACACGGAAACGGGGAAACCCAGGTACTCCATCGTCATCCCCATCTATAACGAGCATGAGACGTTCCCGGACCTTGTCAAGAGGCTCCGTGTGGTCATGGACCAGCTCGATGGCCCGGCCGAGGTGGTGCTCGTCGACGATGGGAGCATCGATGCCAGCTATCAGCTGATGGTCGAGGCGAACCACGAGGACCCCCGGTTCAAGCTGCTCAGGCTGTCCCGCAACTTCGGCCACCAGATCGCCATCACGGCAGGCATGGACGCGGCCAGCGGTGACGCGGTCATCATCATGGACGCCGATCTTCAGGACCCGCCCGAGGTCATACTCGAGATGGTGGCCAAGTGGCACGAGGGCTATGAGGTCGTCTACGCCGTCCGCGAGCGGCGGGAGGGCGAGACCTTCTTCAAGCGGACGAGTGCCACGATCTTCTACGGGCTGCAGCGGCGGCTCGCCGAGATAGAGCAGCCGGTCGAGGTCGGCGACTTCCGCCTGGTGGACAGGACGGCCCTGAACGCGTTCCTGCAGATGCGCGAGCGGAACCGGTACGTCCGCGGCATGTTCTCCTGGATTGGCTTCCGGCAGGCGGCGGTCCCGTATGCCCGGGCCTCGCGCAAGGCCGGCAGCAGCAAGTACCCCTTGCGCAAGATGGTCAATCTCGCTCTTGACGGGTTCGTGGGCTTCTCGACAGCACCGCTGAAGGTTGCGCTAGGCCTGGGCCTGATCATCTCGGTGGGTGCAGTCACCTACGGAATCGTGGCTATCGCGCTCAAGCTAGCTGGTTTGCCCTATGTACCCGGCTATGCCTCGCTGTTGGTTACTATTACCTTCCTCAGCGGGATCCAGCTGATCATGGTAGGAATGGTAGGCCAATACGTGGCGCGGATCTATGACGAGGTACGGGCGCGCCCGCTGTACCTGGTGCAAGACGCCCGCGGCTTCGCTGACCGCAGCCCGGAAGCCCCGGCTGAAGGAAACGGGCGCTCGGCCTGGTCAGTAACGAGTGCGGAGGCGGTCGCGCACAGTGAGTCTGCACCGCCGTCCACGCGGACTTGATGGAACCGATAGGTCATCACGAAGACGGCACGATGAGTTCTGAGCTCATGGTTCCGGACGAGCCAGCGACTGGCGACCCGGACGACGAGTCGGCTGGCGGCCCGGACGCCGAGCTGAACGGTGGCGCGACCGCCGATTCGGCCGGCGACCCGGACGGCGAGCCCGCTGGCGGCCCTGAGGGCGAGTCGGCGAACGGCCCGGAGGGCGATTCTGGTTGGCCGGACTCTTCTGGTTGGCTGGATAGTGATGCTGTTTGGCCGGAGCGCCAGGAGGCTGGTGGCGCGACCGCCGAGTCGGTTGGTGGCGAGCTGGCTGGCAGCCCTGACGGCGAGCAGGCTGGTGGTGCCACCGCCGAGTCGCCTGGCGGCCGCGACGCGGAATCGCTGGATGGCCCCGATGCCGAACTGGCTGGCGACATAGACGGCGAGCTGGCCGACGGTGCGGGCGGCGACTCTTCGTTCGGGCCCGACGCCGAGTCGGCTGGTGGCCCGGAGACGGGGTCTGACGGCCCGGACGCCGAGTCGGCTGGTGGCCCGGAGACGGGGCCTGACGGCCCGGACGCCGAGGCGCCAGCGACGGAGCGTCAGCAGAGCGGCTTTCGGCGGTCCGCGCCCGCCTTCTTCGGGATCGCGCGCCGGGCCCAGATCAGGTCACCCGTCCTCCAAGGCCTGATCGCGCTCATTATCTACCTGGCTGTGTGGCTGCCCACGGCGGTGTACGCGCTGACCGCCCACCCTGGGGTGCCGCAACTCGACCAGGGGAGCATGGACCCCTCCTTCTACACCTGGACGCTGCGCTGGTGGCCGTACGCCGTCGCGCACATGATCAATCCGCTGCACACCAACCTGATCGGCGCGCCGGGCGGCTTCAACCTGGCCTGGGTCACGACGATCCCGCCGCTCGCACTGCTCGCCGCGCCGCTCACCGACTTCTACGGCCCGGTCGCCTCGTTCAATCTGCTCACCATCGTCGCGATGCCGCTGACCGCGTGGGCGGCGTTCGTTTTCTGCCGCCGGCTGACCAAGCGGTTCTGGGCGGCCCTGGTCGGCGGCGCCGTCTTCGGGTTCTCCGCCTACGAGATGAACCACAGCGCCGCAGGTCAGCTCAACATCACGTTCAGCCTCATGCTGCCGCTCATCGCATACCTTGCGGTGCTGCTGCACCAGGGTGCCATCCGCCGGTGGGTGTTCGTCCTGCTGGCGGGGCTGGCGATGGCCGTGCAGTTCTATATGT
>JASHTT010000031.1 GCA_030040415.1 Streptosporangiaceae bacterium
GCCGCAGCCGCCCTGATCGTTGTCACCACCGTTGCCGCCATCGCCGCCGTAGCCGGCGTTGCCGTCCCCGCCGCCGTCGCCGCCGGTGCCGGCGATGACGGTGTTATTGGAAAAGACGTCGTCCGCCGCGGTCAGCTGGCCCTTGCCGGTCACGCTGATCGCCGCACCACTGGCGCCGGGAGCGGGCAGGCCAACGAAGCCCGAGCCGCCGTCCCCCCCGAAGTCGCCGGGCTGGCCGTTCTGTCCGGTGCCGCCATCGGCGCCATCGGCGCCCGTCTTCCCGCTGCTGCCGTCCTTCCCCTGCGCGCCGTCCGCAGACACGTAGACGGCGCCTTCCAGGGTTACATCGGTCAGGGTCAGGCTGCCGTCCACGACGAACAGCTGGGCGATTTCTTCTCCGTTCGTAGTGATACCGCCGATCGGGAGGAAGGTGACGGCATGCCCGGACCCGCTGATCACCAGGTCCTCGCCGGACTTGACCGTCAGCACGTGCGTGAACTCGATCGTGCCCGAGCAGTCGAGCGCCACCGTGCCGGATGCCGCCGTGGCCGAGAGCAGCGACGCGAACGTGCAGTCTTTGACGATGTGGACCGGGCTCGTGGCGACGCCAGCGCTAGCCACGGGCTCAGTGGCCGCCCACGGCAGCGCCACTCCTAGGACGACTAGGACACCAAGAAGCCGATTACGGCGTGTCCGCTGCACCGAATCCCCCCGAGCTTTTCCACCCGGCCCGTGACGGCCTGACCTCGACTTACGCCACCGAACTGAGGCCAGCATGCTCGCGGCCGACGCGGCGGGCAAGTACCAATTTCGCTCGTGTGGCTCTTTCTCCATTAAATGCAAGAATTAGGTAGCGTTTTCCGACGTGGCGGTCGGCTGCTGGCCGACGCGGTCATCCGCGGCCTGACCGGCTGAGTGCGAGGCGACTGGCTCACTGCGAGGCGGCCGGGCCGAGCAGGTCATGATCACGGAGAATCCGGGCCGTCCTGGTGGCCGGATCTTCCGTGATCATGGAAAAGTGCAAGGAGACGGGCTGTTCCGAGCCGACCGGCTGAGCCCGGGCCGGCTGCGCCGGCCCGGGCGGTGGTCTGCCCGCAGCAGGGCTAGGTGATCTTCAGCTTGAGCATCGCGTAGCCCCAGCCACCGGCGCGGCTCACCGTGACAATAACGGTGAAGGTGCCGGTGAGCTGCGGCTTGCCGGAGATGACGCCTGCCGTGCTCGCGGTCAGGCCTGGCGGCAGCCCGTAGGCGGCCCAGCTTGCCTTGCCGGACCCGCCTTTCTCGGTCAGCGTGGCCTTGTACGCCTTGCCTGTCGTCCCAGCCGTCAGGGACTTGGTGAGCACCGTGTACTTGGCGGCCAGCACCGCCGAGCCGAATAGATCGTTGCCCGATGCGGTGCCGTCGGTGCCGGGGGCGCCGACGTCTCCCTTCTTGCCATTTGCCTCAGCTGGCTGGCAGTCGTCGCCGAGCCCGCCGAGCCCGCCGTCGCCAGGCACGCTCTTCTTCCCTGCCGTCGCCTCGTCCTTACTAAACGCGAGGCCAGCCGCCTGCGACGTGGCCCCCAGGAAGACGGCGCCGCCCTGCGCGTTGCCGCCAATGCCGCCAGTGCCGCCGTTCCCGCCGTTACCTGGGGTGCCGCTCGGCGCGAAGCCGGTAGTGCCGTTCTCACCGCCGCACCCGGCGTTCCCGCCGCCGCGCCGGGCCCGCCGGGGCCGCCGTAGCTGCCGATGGCCTCATCGCCACTAAAGCTGACGTCGATCAGCGTCGCGTGTCCGCTGGCATAGACCGCGCCACCCTGCGCGTCGGCGGCCTGATCAGCAACTGGGCTGCAGCAGGGCCTTGATCATCGCTCCCCACTCGTACACGATCTGGCCGGGCCAGGCGGACAGCGGCAGGCCGACGGTGACGACGAACACCCTGCCGGAGTAGCACCGCTCCATTCGCACTCGGGCACGCGAATCTTGTGGCGTCGCTGTGACCAGGGCTATCGCGCGCCAGTGGTACTTCTTAGCCAGCCGCCCGACGAACTCAGCCTCACCGCGAGTGGATGCCGGATCTGGGTCGAAGCAGATGAGCTTGACTCCTGGTACCCGAGCAGGGCACGGCCCGCCGTATCCCTCATGGCCGCGTGACACCACGAGGACGTTCGCCCTGTGTTCGCGGGCCAGGCGTACCGCGAGGCTCAGCCGGTCGCCCGGGCCCGCCAGCATGACGATCGCGTCGACGCGGGCTGGCATCCCGGTTGCTGGCCAGATATACAGCCGCGCCGTCACTGCGCAGAAAACGACCACGAGTGCCGCAAGGCTCAGTCCCCACCGCCGCCACCTGCGTCTGCGGGTCACACCGCGTCGGCCCCTCCTGCCCGGGCCGAGACTGCCTCCGCTCGTACCGTGGCTGGAGCGCTTGACGCCGCTTCGCCCGTCGGGGCTGCTCGACTCCGCTCGGTCCTGCGCCATTTCGGCCACGCGCCCCGATCGTCTCCCCTGTGCACAGGGGAGACGCGTAGCTAGATATGGCGGTTGACAGCTTGATCATGGAGCAGGGCCGAGCCTTGGTCGCGCTCTGTCCGAGTACGCCGTTTCGGCCCTAGACTTGGCACTCAGAACGGGAGAGTGCCAGGGAGGTGAACGCGTGCTTGACGACAGGAAACTGGCTGTCCTGCGCGCCATCGTGGAGGACTTTGTCTCCACGAACGAGCCGGTCGGCTCGAAGTCCCTGGTAGACCGGCACAATCTGGATGTTTCCCCAGCTACCATCCGCAATGACATGGCCGTCCTGGAGGAGCAGGGGTACATCGTCCAGCCGCATACCAGCGCTGGGCGGGTCCCCACCGAGCAGGGCTACCGGCTGTTCGTGGACCGGCTGTCCGGCATCAAGCCGCTGTCGGCCGCCGAGCGGCGCGCGATCGAGACGTTCCTGGCCGGAGCTTACGACCTCGACGACGTCGTCATGCGCACCGTGCGTCTGCTCGCCCAGCTCACCAGGCAGGTCGCCGTCGTCCAGTACCCGTCGCTGACCAGGTCGGCCGTCCGGCACGTGGAACTGGTCCAGCTGGCTGACCGGCGGCTGCTGCTGGTCCTCATCACCGACACCGGCCGGGTCGAGCAGCGAGCTGTCGAGACGCCGGGCAGGCTCGCCGAGGAGTCGATCGGCAGGCTGCGCTCGGTACTGAACGCGCACTTGTCCGGCCGCAAGCTCGCGGAAGTAGCCGAGGTCATGGCGGAATTGCCAGACCGGGTCGAGCCGGGCGAACGGCCCAATGCGGCAGCGGTGTTCTCGGTGATCGCCGAGACACTGGTGGAGCGGCATGACGAGCGGGTCCTGGTGGGCGGGGCATCGAATCTCACTCAGGGCGACTTCTCCAGGGGATTGCGCGAGGTTCTCGAAGCGTTGGAGGAGCAGGTGGTCCTGATGCGCCTGCTGGGCGAGTCGGGCGACCTTTCGGCAGTGACGGTGCGGATCGGGTCGGAGAATGAGGTGCTGGGTCTGCGGAGCGCGTCACTGGTGACTACGGGCTACGGTGCGGGCGACCATGTGCTTGCCAGGCTCGGGGTACTCGGCCCGACGAGGATGGACTACCCGACGGCGATGGGAGCGGTGCGCGCGGTGGCACGGTATGTCGGTCAGATCCTGGCGGAGTCATAGGAATGCCAGTGGCAAACGACTACTACGGGATCCTTGGTGTCCGCCGGGATGCGGACGCCGACGAGATCAAGAAGGCATACCGGCGGCTGGCCAGGGAGCTGCACCCGGACGTGAACCCTGACCCGCAGCTGCAGGAGCGGTTCAAGGAGGTCACGCAGGCTTACGAGGTCCTGTCCGACCCGGAGAAGCGCCAGATGTACGACCTCGGCGCCGACCCCTTCGCGCGCGGCGCGGCCGGGACCGGCGGCTTCGGCGCGGCCGGGTTCCCGTTCAGCGACTTGATGGACGCATTCTTCGGCGGCGGGGCGGCGGCCCGTGGTCCGCGCAGCCGGGCCAGGCGCGGCAGGAACGCCACCGTTCGAGTCGATCTCGACCTGGCGGAGTGCGCGTTCGGCACGACCCGGGACCTGGTCGTTGATACCGCGGTGGTCTGCCCGACCTGTTCCGGCGAGGGCACCGCGCCGGGAACGCACCCCGTCACCTGCGAGGTCTGCAACGGCCGCGGCGAGATCAGCCAGGTCACCAGGTCGTTTATCGGCCAGATGATGACCTCAAGGCCGTGTCCGGGCTGCGGCGGTTACGGCACCGTCATCCGTAAGCCGTGCCCGGAGTGCGACGCGGACGGCCGGGTCAGGACCCGGCGGACCCTGAAGGTGCGGATCCCGGCCGGCGTCGAGGACGGGACTCACATTCAGCTGGCCGGCGAGGGTGAGACCGGGCCTGGTGGCGGGCCGCCCGGTGACCTGTTCCTGGAAATCGTGCAGCGTCCGCATCCGATCTTCGAGCGCCACGGCGACGACTTGCACTGCACCGTGACGCTCCCGATGGCAGCGGCCGCGCTCGGCGCCTCGCTTCAGGTCGAGACGCTGGACGGGCCCGCCGACCTCGACATCCGGCCGGGTACGCAGTCGGGTCAGGCGATCCCGATGTTCGGCCAGGGGACCCAGCGGCTTAACGGCTCGGGCCGCGGCGACCTGATCATCCACGTCACCGTCGAGACGCCGACCAAGCTCGACGCCGAGCAGGAGGAGCTTCTCCGCCAGCTGGCCAAGCTGCGTGGCGAGGAAGCGCCGCCGGGCAAGTTCGCCCCTGGTCAGCAGGGCTTCTTCTCCAGGCTGCGCGATGCGTTCAACGGCCGCTGAGGCCGGGGCAGGCGCGCGGTAGGGAGGGTCGCACTGAGGCCGCCGGTCTTCGTCGCCGACATCGCTGACCTGACCGGCGAGCAGATAGTGCTGGCCGGTTCGGAGGGACGGCACGCCAGCACGGTGCGCAGGCTCATGCCCGGCGAGCGGGCGGATGTCACCGATGGCGCCGGGACGCTGGCCGAATGCGTCGTCGCCTCCGCTGGACCCGGCAGCCTCGAGCTGACGGTGCTGTCCAGGCGGAAGGTGCCGCGACCCGAGCCGTCGGTGGCCGTCGTTCAGGCACTTATCAAGGGGGAACGGGCCGAACAGGCGGTCGACCTGCTAACCCAGGTCGGTGCCGACGTGGTGCTGCCGTGGGCAGCGGAGCGCAGCATCGTGCAGTGGCGCGCGGAGCGGTCGGCCAAGTCCCTGGCCAGATGGCGGTCGGCGGCGCAGGAAGCGGGGAAGCAAGCGCGGCGCGCCTGGTTCCCCGAGGTCACGGAGCCTGTCAGCCTGGCCGGCGTGGTCGGCCGGATCAAGGCGGCGGCCCTCGCTGTCTTGCTGGACCCGGACGCGGCCTCGCCCCTGGCGGAACTGCCGATCCCGGTCAGTGGCGAGGTAGTGCTCGTCATCGGGCCGGAGGGCGGGATAGCCGAGGCAGAGGCCGAGGCGCTTGCGGCGGCCGGCTGCGTCGCGGCCAGGCTAGGGCCGACAGTGTTGCGCGCCGAGTCTGCTGGCGCGGTGGCCGCGGGGATAGTTCTCGCCAGGACCGCGCGTTGGGCTTAGCCGCCCTGGGCTGCGGACTTCTAAACTGCCGCTTTGGCGGAGGCTGACGAGCCCGAAGCCCCGGACGGGCTGGGCGACGGACTGGCTGACTGTGACGGCGAGGACGACGGGCTCGCCGAAGGGCTCGGGCCGATGGAGGGACTCGAGAGCGGGGTCGGGACCGGTGTCGCTGACGCCGACGAGCCCGCGGTCTTCTTATGCTTCCTCGTGCTCGTCTTGTGGCTCGAGCCGCTGCCGTGGGTCCCGGTCTTGCCGGAGCCTCCGCCGAGTGGCGAGCCGCCAGGTGAGGGCTGTGTCGACGGGCTCTTGCTGGTGTGACCGGTGTTGGTCGACCCGCCGCTTCCGCCAGAGCTTGGCGATATGTTCTGCGAGACATCGATCGCCGCGTAGACCCCGGCAGCGATAACGAAGATCGCCATGCACATGACGACGACCGGCCGCAGCCAGCCGAACCGGCTCGGACGTCCGTGCCGGTTGGCCGGGCCGGGCAGGAATCGCTCTGCGGTCCGCCATCCCGCGACCGTCAGGCGGACGGCAGACGTGACGATGCGCCGTGAGGCCGTTGCGAGGCGCCGACTCGTCGCGGCGACCCGGCGGCCAGTTTCCTGCGCATCCGCCGGGATGCGTACCGCCAGGTA
>JASHTT010000337.1 GCA_030040415.1 Streptosporangiaceae bacterium
GGTACTGTCGGTGACCCGGCCGAAGCCGCCAGCCGGCACGCCGACCGGACCGGCCAGACCGGGCGGGCGGCGCGCGCCATCCCCGGCGTCCAGACCGGACGGGCGGCGCGCGCCATCCCCGGCGGCCGGACCGGCCGAACCGGCCGAGCGAGCGTCCGGCGACCCCCCGGCCAGCCGAGCCTCGATTTCGTCCTCGACGGCATCGGGCAGCTTGACGCCGCCCCGGGCGAAGAACTTGATCCCGTTGTCCGGGGCAGGGTTATGGCTCGCCGAGAGCATGACCCCGAATTCGGCACCGAGAGCTGCCGTGAGATACGCCACGGCCGGCGTCGGCAGGACGCCGAGCCTGACCACGTCGACGCCGCTCGCGGCCAGCCCGGCGACGACAGCAGCCTCGAGGAACTCGCCCGACGCCCTGGGGTCGCGGCCTACCACGGCGAACGGCCGGCGATCGGCCTGGCTCGCGCTGGCAAAGGCACCCGACCCGGCTAGCACGCTCGCCGCAGCCGCTGCCAGCTCCATGGCCAGGCCAGCAGTTAGCTCACTGCCGGCTACGCCCCTGACGCCATCAGTACCGAAAAGCTGACCCATCGCCCGCCGAGATCCTCAGCTACCCGCGCTAGCAGCGCGTGGCTAGCGCTTGGAGTACTGCGGAGCCTTGCGGGCCTTCTTCAGGCCTGCCTTCTTGCGCTCGGTAACCCTGGCGTCCCTGGTCAGGAAGCCAGCCCGCTTGAGCGTTGGCCGGCTGTCCGGGTCGACGAGCGTCAGTGCCCTGGCGATGCCGAGCCGGAGAGCTCCGGCCTGCCCGCTGACGCCACCGCCGTCGATCCTGGCCACCACGTCGAACTGTTCCTCGGCACCGAGGGCGACCAGCGGCTCGCTGATCAGCTGCTGATGCACGCGGTTGGGGAAATACTGAGTCAGGCTGCGGTCGTTGATCTTCCACTGGCCGGTACCCGGCAAGATGCGGACCCTCGCGATGGCCTCCTTGCGGCGGCCGGTGCCGAGCGCGGTCCCGGTGACCACGGGCCGCCGTGCGGCCGGCCTCGGCTGCGAGTCACCGGTCTGCGTCGTGTACTCGGACGGGTTCTCCTCGGCGGCCTGCTCGGCCTCCGCTGCCTCATCCTGCGTTTCGGTGGGCTCAGCCACGTCGTCTTCCTCGTGCTTCGGTATCGATTGTGATGCTGTGCGAATCTGCTGCCGGCTACCTGGCGCTGCCGGTGCCCTGCTGCTCGACCTGGGAGATCTCGAACGGAACTGGCTGCTGCGCCTGGTGCGGGTGATCGGGACCCGCGTACACCTTGAGCTTGCGCAGCATCTGCCTGCCCAGGGCGTTCTTCGGCAGCATGCCCCTGACCGCCTTGTGTACGGCCTGCTCCGGGCTCCTGGCCATCAGCTCCGCGTAGGACATCGACCGGAGCCCGCCCGGGTAGCCGGAGTGCCGGTAGGCCATCTTGTCACGCAGCTTGTTGCCGCTGAGCGCCACCTTCGCCGCGTTGACGACGATGACGAAGTCGCCGGTGTCCACGTGCGGCGCGAAGATCGGCTTGTGCTTGCCGCGCAGGAGCGTGGCCGTCTGGCTGGCCAGGCGGCCAAGGACGACGTCAGATGCGTCGATGACGTGCCATTGGCGCTGGACGTCAGCAGCCTTCGGGCTGAAAGTGCGCACAGTCATAAGCCTTTGCGTGTGGGTACTGAATCCTGGCCGAGCCGGGTGCGTAGCCCGCCTAGCCTCGGCTGTCCGCTGATACCAGCGGCAGCTCGCATGCCCCGGCGGGCACGCGGACATGCCGGTACGCATGGACGCCTATGCAGGATACCGGCCCTGTCCTGCGCTGGTCAAAGCGGGCGCCGAGGCGGCCAGCCCGGACGGTGCTCCGGTCGCGCGGCGGCCAGCCTGAGGCGCACCGGGCAGCCCGCTGGCAGGGCGCTAGCGGACAGGCCGATGCGCCGGTCCACCGGGGGCCTCGCGCAGCCGCAGGCGCGCCAAACTGCGCGACAGAGCCCTAACTTACCTTCGGGGAGCGATACGCTCGCCGCATGCGCAACCCGGCCGACAACGCTGCAGATCAGCCAGGAACGCGGCGTCACGGCCGACTCAACCGGCCAGACGGTGCCGCTGGTCGGCATGACGAGTCGTCGTCCGTCTTCGTGCCCGGGTACCAGCGCGGCGACATCGCCTCGCCGGACGCGCAGCCGGCAGGCTCTGGGCCAGGCGGCCAGAGCGCGCCTGGCGGGCCGTCGGCGACCTGGTACGGATCCAGCGCAGAGGGCGCAGCAGGCAGGGGGCCGGTCCGCGGCTACCCGCCCACGCCAGGCCAGCCGCCCCCGGTCTACCCGCCGGGCCAGTTCGCCGCCTGGAACCGTAGCAGCCACAGCCCGGCCACGCCGGGCTCTGCCCTCCGCGCGCCTGCTCAGCTCGTCGCTGGTCAGGGAGCGCCTGGTCAGGGAGCGCCTGGCCCAGCTCAGACCGATGAAGGTCGCTGGTCCGCGGCCGACGGTGCGGCGATAGCGGAGGGACCGGCGACCTCGCAGCCGCGTGGCTACTACGGAAACTCGGAGAGCCCAGACACCGAACCCGGTTACTCGGTACTTGCCGTCAGCGACCCGGCGGCCGACGTCACCTCGACGCAGACCTGGCGGCCGGTTGCCGACGGCCGGGCGACAGGGACCTGGACCATGCCGCCCGCCGCCCCCGGAAGGCACCAGGCCAGCACGGGAACGGCCGCGCCGGGCACCCGGCCGGAAGTCCCGCCGCTGCCCAAGCGCGAGCCCGCAGGACGCAGGAGGGCGACCTCAGACGTCGATGGATCGGGCGATGACGGCATCGGCAATGCCGCCGAACGGACATCAGCGCCGGCATCCGCGCCAACGGCGAGCCGGTCTGGCGCCCACGCTGCTGTGCAGCCAGCCGCGCGTCGCCCCGGCTCGGCCGGGGCCCAGCCGGTTAAGAGCTCGGCCGGCCCCACCGCGCCGCCGACCGAGCGGCAAGGCCGTGCTCGCAGCGGCGCACACAGCGGCGTGCACAGCGGGCCGGACACGGCGCCCCGCAAGCGTCGTCATCCGGCGAGCGTCAAGGTGGCCATCACCGGCGCGCTTCTGCTCGTGCTCGCGGCTGCCGCCGCGCTGTACGTCGGCGTGCTGCGCTCTCCCGGGAAGCAGCATCCGGCCGCGCTGCCGAGCAACTCGGCGGCCGCCCCGACGCCGTCGCCGAGCCCCACGCCCTCGCTCGGTCCCAACGGCCACATCGGCACGCGTGCGCAGGACCCGGTGCCGCTCACCGTCGCGCAGTTGTACCCGCCGCTGCTCTACGCCTACGGCGGCATCGTGACACGCGACGTCTACAAGATCAGCTCCGACTGCACTGCCGCGATCGCGGGCTCGAGCCTGCAGGCGGCGGTCAGTTCCGGTAACTGCAGCCAGGTGGTACGCGCGACGTACATCACCCGGCGCAAGGGCATCATGGCCACGATCGGCGTGCTCAACCTCGCATCCGCGGGCGCGGCCAAGAGTGCCGCCAGCACGGCAGGTGCCAATAACTTCATCTCCCAGCTGCCGGCCCCGATTGGCCCCACGACCAAGATCGGCCAGGGCACCGGGATCGAGGAGGCCGCGGCCAAGGGCCACTACCTGATCCTCATCTGGGCTGAGTTCACCGATCTGCTCAAGCCGAAGACCGCGCAGCAGAGCGCCGAGCTTGACCAGTTCATGAGCATGCTGCTCGACAAGACGGCTAACGTCAGCCTGACCGTCCGGTTCCTGACCGGCAAGCCCTGAGCTCGCGTTTTCACAGGAACGACGAGCCACATCCGCAGCACCCGGATCGTGCTCCCGTCGAAGGCTAGGAAGTGATCCGCAGCCGGCGGGTCGCGACGGCACGTTCAGCCATCTCGGCGGGGTCTGGATAGCGCACTTCCTCGAGGCTCAGTCCCTGCGGCGGGGCGACTTGCACCGCCGGGTCCCGGACCCGGGCTGCCAGCACCGCGGCAGGCCAGCCGACCTGCCTGCTGCCGTCGCCCACCGCCAGCAGCGCCCCTACCAGCGCCCTGACCATGTTGTGGCAGAACGCGTCGGCGCTGACTACCGCTACGGCCACCCCGGGCCCGGTGCGGCTCCAGCCGAGCCGCAAAAGCTCGCGCACCGTGGTGGCGCCCTCCTTGCGACGGCAGAACGCCGCGAAGTCGTGCTCGCCGAGGCACGCCCGGCCGGCCTCGTTCATCGCCGCCAGGTCCAGCGGGCGGTCGTAGCTCAGCGTGTCGTGGCGGCGCAGCGGGTCGGCCAGCGCTGAGTCCTCGCACACGCGGTAGGAGTAGCGCCGCCACAAGGCCGAGAACCGGGCATCGAATCCGTCCGGGGCGGGACCTACTGCCGGGATCCTGACGTCGGGCGGCAGCACCCTCGCGAGCCTGCGGGTCGCCGAGTCCGCAGCCGCAAACCAGGAGTCCTGCGGGACGTCCACGTGCGCGACCTGGCCCCGCGCGTGCACGCCAGCGTCCGTCCGGCCTGCCACGGTCAGCTCGGGCGGCTCAGGCAGCCGCAGCACCCGCCACAGAGCCTCCTCGACGACCTGCTGCACGGTCCGCAGCCCTGGCTGCCTGGCCCAGCCGTGAAACTCGGTGCCGTCGTAGCGCAGGTCGAGGCGAAGCCGAAGCGCGGCGAGCCCGGCCAGCACAGGCTGGCCGGGCTCGCCCGCAGTCATCGGACTACTCGTCTGCCTCGTCGTCGTCGGCTTCGTCGTCGTCCTCGTCGGCTTCCTCGCCGGCTTCTTCGGCGTCGGCCTCTGCCTCGAGCGCGTCGTCGTCGCCGATCTCGTCTGCCTCTGTACCTTCCGGCTCGTCCGGCTCGAGCTCGTCGGCGGTGTCGGGCACGGCCTCGTCAGCTTCGGCCGCCGTAGTCCCGGTAGCCACAGCGGCGGAGGTGCGACCGCGCCCGCCCGCACCGACCGCGGCCGGCACGGGTGCCCGCCGAGTACGACGGCGCCGCGGCCTGGACTCGGCCTCCTCGCGGATCAGCTCGATGACCGCGAGCGGCGCATTGTCGCCCTTGCGCGGCCCGATCTTAGTGATCCGCGTGTAGCCGCCGTCCCGGCTGGCGTAGCTGGGCCCGATCTCAGTGAACAGCTCGTGCACGACGCTCTTGTCGCTCACCACCGACATCACCTGGCGCCGCGCGTGCAGGTCACCACGCTTGGCGAAGGTAATCAGGCGCTCGGCGAGCGGGCGCAGCCTGCGTGCCCTCGCCTCCGTCGTAGTGATCTTGCCGTGCTCGAACAGCGCGGTCGCCAGGTTCGCCAGCATGTGGCGCTGATGAGCCGGGCTGCCGCCGAGACGCGGGCCCTTGGTGGGCGTGGGCATGGAAGGGATCTCCTCGTTGAGTACCGCCAAGCCAGCGGCTTGTCAGTAATGCCGGGACTTCGTCAGTACTGCTCGGTTTCGACGTAGTCGTCCTCGTCGTCGGCGCCGTAGCTGTCGGCTGCCGTACCGGGGTCGAACCCTGGGGGCGAGTCCTTGAGCGCCAGGCCCATGTCATTGAGCTTCTGCTTGACTTCCTCGATCGACTTCGCGCCGAAGTTCCGGATGTCGAGCAGGTCCTGCTCGCTGCGGGCGACCAGCTCGCCCACGGTGTGGATGCCCTCGCGCTTGAGGCAGTTGTACGAGCGGACCGTGAGGTTCAGCTCCTCGATCAGCAGCGCCAGGTCGGCGGCGAGCGCGGCGTCCGTGGGTGACGGGCCGATGTCGATGCCCTCGGCATCCACATTCAGCTCCCTGGCCAGCCCGAACAGCTCGACCAGCGTCTTGCCGGCGCTTGCCACGGCGTCACGCGGCCGGATGCACGGCTTGGTCTCGACGTCCAGGATTAGCTTGTCGAAGTCGGTGCGCTGCTCGACGCGGGTGGCCTCCACCTTGTAGGTGACCCGCAGCACCGGCGAGTAGATCGAGTCGATCGGGATCCGGCCGATCTCCTGGCCCGGCTGCTTGTTCTGCGCGGCGGAGACGTAGCCGCGGCCGCGCTCGACCGTCAGCTCCATCTCCAGCTTGCCCTTGGCGTTCAGGGTGGCGATGTGCAGCTCGGGGTTGTGCACCTCCAGGCCGGCCGGCGGCGCGATGTCGGCCGCGGTAACCGGGCCCGGGCCCTGCTTGCGCAGGTACATGTGCATCGGCTCGTCGTGCTCGGAGGAGACCACCAGCTCCTTGAGGTTCAGGATGATGTCGGTGACGTCCTCGGACACGCCCGGGATGGTGGAGAACTCGTGCAGGACGCCCTCGATCCGGATGCTGGTGACAGCAGACCCGGGAATCGACGACAGCAGGGTGCGACGCAGCGAGTTGCCGATGGTGTATCCGAAACCCGGCTCGAGCGGCTCGATGACGAACCTGGACCGGAATTCCTCTACTGGCTCCTCGGTGAGTCCGGGGCGCTGGGCGATGAGCATGGCACTTCCTTTCCGCGCTGACCGCTATATGACAGCGCGATCTGCACTGGCGGACGTCCCGCCAGCCGTACGGGCACCGCTGCTGCGGCTGTCCCGTTCCCTCCTACTTCGAGTAGTACTCGACGATGAGCTGTTCCTGAACGAGCGTGTCGATCTGGGCCCGTACCGGCAAGCTGTGGATGAGGACCCGCATCTTCTCCGGGATGACCTCCATCCAGGCTGGCGGAGTCCGCTCGCCAGCCTCTGCCCTGGCGACCACGAACGGGGTCATGCCGAGGGACTTGGCCGTGATCTCGATGATGTCGTTCTCACTGACCCGGTACGAGGGGATGTCGACCTTCTTGCCGTTGACCAGGACGTGCCCGTGGCTGACGACCTGCCTGGCCATGTCCCGGCTCTTGGCGAAGCCCGCCCGGTAGATGATGTTGTCGAGCCTGGTCTCCAGGATCTGGAGCAGCACATCGCCGGTCTTGCCGCGCTTGCGGGCGGCCTCTTCGTAGTAGTTGCCGAACTGCTTCTCCAGCACGCCGTAGATGCGCTTGGCCTTCTGCTTCTCCCGGACCTGGAGCAGGTACTCGCTCTCCTTGGGCCGGTTCCTGCCGTGCTCACCCGGCGGGTAGGGCCGGATCTCGATCGGGCACTTGGGCGAGTCGCACTTGGCGCCCTTGAGGAAAAGCTTGGTCTTCTCGCGGCGGCAGCGCTTGCAGTCCGCACCGGTGTATCGAGCCATTGTGTAGTGCTAACTCCTCAGACCCGCCGCCGCTTGGGCGGGCGGCAGCCGTTGTGCGGGACAGGCGTGACGTCCTGGATGGAGCCGACCTCCAGGCCGGTCGCCTGCAGCGACCTGATAGCGGTCTCGCGGCCGGAGCCGGGACCCTTCACGAACACGTCGACCTTGCGCATGCCGTGCTCCATGGCACGGCGCGCGGCTGCCTCCGCGGCCATCTGCGCGGCGAACGGCGTGGACTTGCGCGAGCCCTTGAACCCGACCTGCCCGGACGACGCCCAGGAGATGACGCTCCC
>JASHTT010000338.1 GCA_030040415.1 Streptosporangiaceae bacterium
CACGGTCCGGCTGGACCAGGGTCGCTGCATCCTCTGCGGCCGGTGCGTGACCGCAAGGCCGGACGTCTTCGGCTGGTCCTCAGGCCCGGCCGCCGCCAGGCTGACCAGGGCCTCGCTCGTAGTGCCAGAGGAAGAAACCGCTGCCGCGCTGGCCGAGGTCAGCAACGGCCTGCGGGCCAGGACCGGGGCGCTGCGACGCTCGGTGCACCTCCGGCATGTCGACGCTGGCTCGGACGGCAGCGAGGAGTGGGAGATCCTCGCCTTGCAGAACCCGGTCTACGACATCCACCGGCTCGGCATCTTCTTCACCGCCAGCCCCCGGCACGCCGACGTGCTGCTCGTCACCGGGTCTGGCGCCGACGGCATGGCCGAGCCGCTGCAGCAGACTTACGAGGCGATGCCGCACCCCAAGGTCGTCATCGCCGTTGGCAGCGACGCCGTTGGCGGCCCGCCCATCGGCGCGTCACGTGCGAGCGTGGGTGGCGTCGGAAGTCTCGTTCCCGTAGACGTGTGGCTCCCCGGGTCGCCGCCGAGCCCGTTCGCGATCCTGCACGCGCTGCTGCTCGCATTGGACAAACTGCCCGCGGCCGCGAGCGGCGGTGGTCCGCGGTGACAGGATTCGGCGCGGTTCTAGTCGCCGGCCTGGCCCTGCTCGCCGTCGCGGCTGCCGTGGACGTCGTAGCCGGGCCGCGCTACCTCCGCTGGCGCCCCGTGCCGTACCTCAGCGGTGCCGCCGGATCGGTGTGCTTGCTAGTGGCGGGCGCGGCAGCAGTTGCCGGGCAGAGCGTCACCGTGCGGTCCGGCGGGCTGCTCGGCGCGGTAGCGATCGGCAGGGGCTTCACCGTCGTTCCAGGCCTGTCGGCCGACCGGTTGTCCGGCCTGTTCCTGGTGATCGCGTTCGCTGCGGCATTCGCGGTGTCGCTGGCGTTCGCGTCCTGGGCCCGCGGTCCGAACGCTCCAGGGCGGCGCGGGCTCGGGGCCGGCTACGCACTCGCGCTCGGCGCGGTGGCGGTCGTGCTGACCGCCAGGGACGCGTTCACGCTCGTGTTCGGCTGGGAAACTGTCACGCTCGCGTTCTGGCTGCTGGCCGGGTTCAACCGGGGTTCGCCCGGGCGCCCCGCCGCCGCGCTGGTCACGCTCGCGTTCGGCCGCGTCAGCGGCGCCTGCCTGCTGACTGGCCTGCTGCTGCTGGTCGGCAGGTCCGGGTCGCTGTCGCTGGCAGCCTTCGGGCACGTGCCGCCGGGGCCGCTGCGGTCTACGGCCTGCGTGCTGCTGCTGGCGGGCTTCGCCGTCAAGGTGGGCTTGCTGCCGTTCCAGGTGTGGCTGCCGCGTGGCTACGCGGCGGCGCCAGGTCCGGCCAGGGCGGTGCTGGCCGGCGTCGCGGTGAACGTCGGGTTCTACGGGCTGTGGCGGACGCTGGCACTGCTCGGCCCGCCGCCGGCCGCAGTCACCGACGTGCTGCTTGTGCTCGCGAGCCTGACCGCGGTGCTCGGCATCGCGCACGCGGCCGTGCAGGGCAGCCTGCAGCGCGTCATCGCGTACTCGAGCGTGGAGAACACCGGGCTGATCATGGCCGGGTTCGGCGTCGCGCTGGTTGGCGCAGCCCGCGGCAGCCGCGCGCTGATGGCGGTCGGCCTGCTGGCGGCGACCCTGCAGGTGATCGCGCACACGGCGGCGAAGTCGCTGCTGTTCGTGTCCAGCGCCGGAATAGAAGCCGCGACCGGATCCGACGACCTGGACAACCTGCGCGGGTCGGTCCGGCTGGCACCCTGGAGCGGCACCGGCCTCGCGGTGGGCAGCCTGACCCTGGCCGGCCTGCCGCCAACTGCCGGGTTCGTCTCCGAGTGGTTCCTGCTCGAAGCGCTCATGCAGCAGTTCCGCGTTCCCGGGCTTGGCGACCGGCTTGTGCTCGCGCTCACCGGCGCTGCCGTCGCGCTCACGGCGGGATTCGCGGGTGTGGCGTTCGTGCGCCTGGTTGGGCTGATCGTGCTCGGCAGGCCGGTGTCCGGCGCACGGTCAGCGGCCTTCGGCGAGACCGGCCTGGCGGGGCGCGCCGGAATCGTGTTGCTAGCGGGCGCGTGCCTCGCCGTGGCCGCGCTGACGCCGCTGGAGATCAGGGCGATCGGGGCCGGCCTGGCACCGGCGCTGCCGCCGGGCGCGGTCACCGCGGCGCTCAAGTCGCCGTGGGTTGTCCAGCCGGTGTTCGCCGGCTTCTCGATCCTGTCGCCGTCCTGGCTCTGGCTCGTCATGCCAGCGCTGCTGGTCCTGGTCACGGTCTTCGCGTGGCTGGTGTCTGGCGGCAGGCTGCTGCGGGTGCGCCGCGTTCCCGCGTGGCGGTCGGCGACGGCCGGGGTGTCCGGCCACGACAGCTACACGGCGTTCGGCTTCGCCAACCCGACCCGCAGGGTTCTCGCCACCGTCCTGCACACCAGGGCAACCGTGACCAGGCTCGAAGCTGGCGGTGACGACAGCGGGCTGCCAGCCGACCCGTCGGATCCGCACGTCGAGTACAGCTCGGATGTCATCGAGGTAACCGAGGAGTACCTCTACCGGCCCTTGCGGCGGCCACTGCGCTTGCTCGTCGCGATCGCGCAGCGGCTGCAGTCCGGTCGACTCGACGCTTACCTGGCCTACATGCTGGCCGCCCTGCTGGCAGTTCTCGTGGTGGTGACCGCCATGCACTAGGGCGTACGCTGCCAGTGCCGGATGAGGTCCCGGCTGGGTACCAGCCCAAAACCGCCAGTGTGCGCCATCGCGCACGACGGCTGATGGCCTCTGCCATGAGAACGATCAGTACATGGCGGAGGTCACATTGCCAAGCGCGGTCCCGCTGCCCAGGGGACCCTCGGTCCTCCTGCTCGGCTCCGCCGCCGGCTTGCTGGGTGCCCCCGGCTGCCCGGCGTGCCGGTACACGGCGGAGTCCAATGACACGTACCTGACCTGGTTCGCCATGGAGGGCCATGCCGACCCGGACGTGCTGCAGCAGCTGTGCGCGTCGCGCGGCATGTGCGCGCGACACACCAGGCGGCTGTTCGCGCAGCCAGGCGGCGCAGCCAGGCTGACAGCCGTCTACCGCTACGTAGTCGCGGCAGCGGTTCAGGATCCTGGTGCGGAGCAGGCCGGCTGCCCGGCGTGCGATCAGGAGGCTGGCGCCGAGGACCGCGTGCTGAGCGCGCTGCTGGACGAGCTCGGCACGGGGTGCAGGGCGGACTACAAGGAGCACGGCGGTCTGTGCCTGCCGCACCTGCGCGGTGCCGTGCGCCGCAGCCGGGGCCTGGACGTCCGCTGGCTCATCCGGTTCATGATTGCGCGGCTTGGCTTGCCTCAGCCCGACGTCGGCCTGCTCGCTGGTGGGCTGGACGCGGACGCCGACGACCGGGCGAGGCTCCGCGCCGCGATGCCAGGCCGCCCGCCGGCCGGCGTGTGCCTGCCCGC
>JASHTT010000339.1 GCA_030040415.1 Streptosporangiaceae bacterium
ACCGGTCTGCGAGATCAGGCGCGTGGTCAGCAGCCGACGGAAGTCCCGTTCCGCCCATACTGTGCGCAGGTCCCGCAGGAACGACGACCGTGCGCCCGGGACGTTCCCCGCCGCGGCGGGCTCCGGGCGCGCGTCGGCGGCCGTCATCCCGGGCCGCGTATCTGGAAACGGCCTCTCTTCAGGGCTGCTGGGCACACGGCAAGCCTACGGGCCGGGCAGGAGCGCTACCACGCTGCGCGCGACGTCAGCGCTCTACTTCGCCCCTGATGAACCTCTCCACCGCGTCCCGCGCCTTGTCGTCGCTGTACTGCTCGGGCGGCGACTTCATGAAGTACGACGCGGCCGATAGCACAGGCCCGCCGATGCCGCGGTCCTTGGCGATCTTCGCGGCCCGGATCGCATCGATGATCACGCCGGCCGAGTTGGGCGAGTCCCACACCTCGAGCTTGTACTCCAGGTTGAGCGGCGTGTCACCGAAGGACCGTCCCTCCAGTCGCACGTAAGCCCACTTCCTGTCGTCGAGCCACGGAACGTGGTCCGACGGGCCGATGTGCACGTCGGCCTTCGCCATCTCGTGCGGGATCTGGGACGTGACCGACTGGGTCTTGGAGATCTTCTTGGACTGCAGGCGCTTGCGCTCCAGCATGTTCATGAAGTCCATGTTGCCGCCGAAGTTGAGCTGGTAGGTGCGCAGCAGCTCGACGCCACGGTCCTCGAACAGCTTGGCCAGCACGCGGTGCGTGATGGTGGCGCCGACCTGGGACTTGATGTCGTCGCCGATGATGGGCACGCCGGCCGCGGTGAACTTGGCAGCCCACTGCGGGTCGGACGCGATGAACACGGGCAGCGCGTTGACGAACGCGACGCCGGCATCGATCGCGCACTGCGCGTAGAAGCGGTCTGCCTGCTCGGAGCCGACCGGCAGGTAGGACACGAGCACGTCAGCCCGTGCCTCCCGGAGCGCCTGGACGACATCCACGGGCTGTTCGTCGGACTCGGAGATGATCTGCCGGTAGTACTCGCCGAGGCCGTCGAGCGTGGGGCCGCGCTGGACCGTGACGCCAGTCGGCGGCACGTCGCAGATCTTGACCGTGTTGTTCTCGCTGGCCACGATCGCCTCGGCGATGTCACGGCCAACCTTCTTCGCATCCACGTCGAAGGCGGCGACGAACTCCACGTCCCGGACGTGGTAGGGGCCAAACTGGACGTGCATAAGGCCCGGCACCCGGCTCGCCGGGTCGGCGTCCTTGTAGTACTCAACGCCCTGGACGAGGGAACTTGCGCAGTTCCCGACGCCCACGATGGCTACCCGTACCGAACCCATGAGGATTGCTCCTTATCTTCTGCCGCGCAGCGAGATGTTGTCCGTCGTGCTCAGACGACGGTGCTCGCTCCGCCGCTGTCGTTGTGAGCCGCGTTCCGACCGCCGGGCTCAGCGCCCGACTGTCGTTCCGAGGCGATCAGTTCATTGAGCCAGCGAACTTCCCGCTCCACTGACTCCAAGCCGTGCCGCTGCAGTTCGAGGGTGTAGCTGTCCACCCGCTCGCGGGTCCTGGTGGCAGCGGCCCGGAACGCCTCGAGGCGCTCCTCCAGCCTGCTGCGCCGGCCCTCGAGTATCCGCATCCGGATGTCCGCCTGGGTCAGCCCGAAGAACGCGAAGTGCACGCCGAAGCCGTCGTCTTCCCAAGACGACGGTCCCGACTGGCCGAGCAGGTCCTGCAGCCGTTCCTTGCCCTCGGCAGTCAGCCGGTAGACGATCCTGGACCGGCGCGCCCGCTCCAGTGGCCTGGCCGGATCGGGCACCGTGTCCTGCGCGATCAGCCCGCGCCCGAGCAGGTCCTTCAGTCCCGGGTACAGCGAGCCGTAGCCAAACGCACGGAACGCGCCGAGCAGCGAGTTAAGCCGCTTGCGCAACTCGTAGCCGTGCATGGGCGTCTCGTGCAGGATGCCGAGGATCGCGAGTTCGAGAACGCCAGACCGCTGACTGGTCATCTCGGCTCGCACCTCCTGCGGGTATGCTCTGGCACAACCTGGTAGCTGTCGCGCCGATGTATCGCGTCGATACATCGGAAAGATATGCGCTATCTGGCCAGGACGCAAGTCCGCTGATACGTTCTGTCGGCTTTTATCGGGATGCCTCCTGGCGGCAGCCCGCCAGTTCCAAGGCAGCGGGGGCCGCCGATCCGCCTCGGGTATCCAGTCCCGGCCGGTTCCGTCGTAACCTGTCGGGCATGAGGCGATCGGTCGTCGACTACGCGCTGGCACGCCGTGCCACGCTGGCGTCGCTGCTCTCCGGGCACACGACCCTGACCGACGTCTGCGACGCCCATCCTTACCTGTTGCGGGCTGCCAAGTTCCACGGCGAGACGACCGACGTCAGCTGCCCCATCTGCCGCAAGACGAAGCTGACACACGTCACCTACGTCTACGGTGACGAGCTCGGCCGGTATGAAGGCAGAGTAAAAAGGGGTCCAGAACTGGACGAAATGGCCGCCGAATATGCCGAGTTCCAGGTCTACGTCGTCGAGGTCTGCCAGAGTTGTGCCTGGAACCACCTCGCGTCGTCGTATGTCCTTGGTACCGGCGAGCCGTCTCCGCGTCGCCGCCGGAGTGCCAGGGCCGGCGACTGAGGCCCGGGCCACGCGGCCCGGGATCCCGCTAAGTTTTGCCGTCACGAGGATGACTCGATTAGTGCCGTAATGGTCGGTACCGCCAGGTAACGTGTGTGAACTAGCGGTGCTGTTGCTCGCTTGCGACCGCCTTGACCCCCCGACCAGCGAGGACGCGTGAGTAACCAAGACTTGCCCGGGTCGTACTGGCAGGACCAAGACGACGCCCGCTACCGGCGGCACGGCGGGCACGGCGAGCAGCCCCGGCCCGAGTCGCCGTGGGACGACGACGGGGGATTCTGGCGAACCGACGACGGTGGTTCGAGCCAGCGTGCCGCTGGTCAGCGTTCTGCCTCACGCGGCCAGGGCGGCCAGCCCTCCTCGTCTCGCCACTCGGGTGGCCGGATGCGCGGCCTGAGTGAGTCGTGGCCCGACCTCCTTGGCGGCCGGCGGATCCGCGGGCAGCAGCGCGACGACTGGTCGGGCGCACCGGCGGGTCGCGGCGCGCCAGACGGCCGCGCGCGTGACGCTGCC
>JASHTT010000340.1 GCA_030040415.1 Streptosporangiaceae bacterium
CTGACCGCCGCGATGGGCGTCGGCGCCGTGATAGGCGGCCTGTTCACCGCGGCCAGGGGCCGCACGGGCGTCCGCTCGATGGTTATCGCCGGGACGGGCTTCGGGCTGGCCATCCTGGTAACCGCGTTCGCGCCAGTAATCGGGCTTGCCTACGCAGCCATGCTGTTTGTGGGCTGGGCCAGCGTGTCGTTCATCGCCATCGGGAATTCGACCATCCAGCTCGCGGCCGAGCCCAGCATGCGCGGCCGCGCCATCGCGCTGTGGCAGGTCGCCTTCCAGGGCACCACGCCGATCGGCGGACCGATCATCGGCTGGGTCATCGCTGCGTCCGATCCCCGGATCGGCCTGGCCGTCGGCGGTGCTTCCTGCTTCGTGGCCGCTGCGGGCGGCATCCTGCTCGCGCAGCGGTTCCGCCACCGCGAGCGCGCGCGGGCCGACGCGGAGCCACTCGATGCGCGGCCGACCGCCATAGACCTGGCCGACGGGCAGGTCGGCGCCAGCGCGTAGGCGCGGCTGGCTACTCCCACTCGATCGTCGCTGGCGGCTTACTGGTCACATCAAGCACCACCCGGTTGACCTGCGGCACCTCGTTGGTGATCCGGGTCGATATCGCGGCCAGCACCTCGGTCGGCAGCCTCGCCCAGTCGGCCGTCATCGCGTCCTCGCTGGTCACGGGCCGGAGCACAACTGGGTGGCCGTAGCTGCGCCCGTCGCCTTGCACGCCGACAGACCGCACGTCCGCGAGCAGCACCACTGGGCACTGCCAGATCTGGCGATCCAGGCCCGCCGCAGACAACTCGGCGCGCACGATGGCGTCGGCCGCCGACACTACCGCCAGCCGGTCCGCCGTCACCTCGCCCACGATCCTGATTGCCAGGCCAGGTCCGGGGAACGGCTGCCGCCACACGATGCCGTCCGGCAGTCCCAGTTGCCTGCCGACCTCGCGCACCTCGTCCTTGAACAGGTCACGCAGCGGCTCGACGAGCTCGAAGCTCATATCGTCCGGCAATCCGCCGACGTTATGGTGCGACTTGATGTTCGCCGCACCGCTGCCGCCCCCGGACTCCACCACATCGGGATAAAGAGTCCCTTGGACAAGGAACGACGCCTTCTCCCCCCGCTCGACGGCGATGTCCGCGGCCGCCTGCTCGAACGCCCTGATGAACTCCCGGCCGATTATCTTGCGCTTCGACTCGGGGTCGGTGACTCCGGCGAGCGCGCCCAGGAACTGGGCGGCAGCGTCGACCACCTTGAGCGACACTCCGGTCGCGGCGACGAAGTCCTGCTCGACTTGCTCCGCCTCGCCGCTGCGTAGCAACCCATGGTTGACGAACACGCAGGAGAGCCGCCCGCCGACGGCACGTTGCACGAGCGCAGCGGCCACCGCGGAATCGACGCCGCCGGACAGTCCGCAGATCGCCAGCCCCGAGCCGACCTGGTCCCGGATCCGCTCGGTCTGCTCCTCGATCACGCCGCGCATGGTCCACGTGGGCTTGCAGCCAGCCGCGGCCAGGAAGCTGCGCAGCATCGCCATCCCGTGCTCGGTGTGCAGCACCTCGGGGTGGAACTGCATGCCGTACAACCGCAGTTCCGCCGACTCGGCCGCGGCCACCGGCGTGCCCTGCGTCGTGGCGGTGACGGCAAATCCGGGCGGCGCCGCGGCGCAGGTGTCACCGTGCGACATCCATACCTGCTGCAGCGTGGGCAGGCCGTCTAGGAGTACTCCGGCAGCATCGGCAACGGTCAGGGCGGTTGCCCCGTATTCCCCCGTTCCGGTATGTCGAACCTCGCCGCCTAGGTCGCGAACCATGAGCTGAAACCCATAGCAAATGCCCAGTACCGGCACGCCCGCCTGGAGCAGGCCAGCCGGCGCGGGCGGCGCGCCTTGCGCGTAGACCGACGCGGGGCCGCCGGAGAGGATGATCGCGGCGGGGTCGCTGGCGAGCATCTCCTGCGCGGTCATCGTGGCGGGCACGACCCGGGAGTAGACGTGGCACTCGCGCACTCGGCGGGCGATGAGCTGGGCGTACTGGGCTCCGAAGTCCACCACGAGCACCGGGCCAGACGCGGACATGAGCAGATTCTAGTTGGCGGCCGGCCGCTGGCCCGCCGACGCGCCATGCGGCGCGGCCTGCGCTCGGGCCACGACGTCGGCACCGCTGCCGGACGACCCGGCCGCTGCGCTGACCCGAACCCGGGAGATCCGCCGGCCGTCCAGCTGGGTGACAGTCAGCGTGCGGCCAGCCACCTGCGCCGACTCTCCGTCCTCTGGCAGATGGCCGAGCGCGGCCAGCAAGTACCCGGCGACCGTCTCGTACGGACCCTCCGGCAGCTCGATCCCGGTTTGCTCGGCGAACTCGTCCAGGTTGAGCAGCCCGTCGACCTCAAGCTCGCCGCCATGCAATTGGCGCGGATGCGAGACGTCTTCGTCGTACTCGTCCTGAATGTCGCCGATCAGCTCCTCCACCAGATCCTCGAGCGTGACGATGCCGGCGGTGCCGCCGTACTCGTCGACCACGATCGCCAAATGCGCCTTGTCCCGTCGCATCTCCGACATCGCCGACAGGACCATCTTGCTGATCGGCAGGAACTTGACCGGCCTGACCACCTCGCCGACGCGCCGCGTGTCCTGCGAGAGATTCCCGGACGTCGTCCCCGCGGGCAGCACGGTCCGGCTGTCCAGCAGGTCCCGGGAGTGCACGAAACCTATGACATCGTCATACGAATCGGAGTAAACGGGAAACCGGGAGTAGCGCGCCTGCTCGGCAATCGCGGCCGCCTCGGCGATCGGCATGTCAGCCGGCAGGAACTCCACCTCGGTACGCGGCACGAGCACCTCGCGGACCTGCCGTTTCCCTGCGTCGAAAACCTCGCTCACGATCTGCCGCTCGTCCGGGCTGAGCGCCTGATGACCCGCGACAAGGTCGCGCAGTTCCTCGTCGGTCATCACCCCGCGACCGGCCGCAGGGTCGCCGCCGAGCAGCCGCACCACCAGGTTCGTGCACCGCGAAAGCAGCCAGACCAGCGGCGTCGCCAGCGCCGCGAGCCGGTCCACCACTGGCGCGGCAAGCAGCGAAACCCGTTCGGGCCGCTGCAGCGCGAGCCGCTTGGGCGCGAGCTCGCCGAAGATCAGCGTGAAAAACGAGATGATTAGCGTCACCACGACGACGGCCACAGCCGTGGCGACCCCGCGCGGCATCAGGTGTCTCAGCTCACCGCTGAGCTTGTTGGCCAGCAGGGCCGCCCCGAACGCGCCGGACATCAGCGTCGCGAGCGTGACGCCGATCTGCACCGAGGATAGGAACCGGTTCGGGTCCTGGGCGAGCCTGGCGGCCCGCTGGCCACGCTTGCCCCGCCTGCCGAGCGAGCGGACCTGACCCTCGCGCAGCGAGACCAGGGCCATCTCGGCGCCCGCGAAGAACCCGCCGATCAGCATGACCGCCAGGACAAGCAGAATGTCCCAGCCGACGCCATTCACGTCCGGATCCCCGACTTCGTCGTTGGCCTGCGCGAACCAAGTG
>JASHTT010000341.1 GCA_030040415.1 Streptosporangiaceae bacterium
CCTCTGGATGATGGCCATGATCCCGTTCGCGTTCGGGTGGACGTACGGCAAAATGATCAAGAGCATGCGCCAGGCCGCGGTCGTGCTCACCGCGATGACGGCGTTGTTCCTGATCGGAATACTGATCATCGTGCCGCTGGAGAACCGCGGCAACCCCTACCTCTCCCGGGCCGGCGTTACCCAGACTGTCTCGGCGATCAACCCCGGCGGGAACCTGGAAGGCAAGGACCTGAGACTCGGGGCGACCGGCAACGCGCTGAATGCCTCGGTGATCACTTCCACGTCAACCGGCGGCACGAGCTCGGCCAATGAGAGCTACACGCCGACCGCCGGCGCGGTGCCGCTGTTCAACATGATGCTCGGCGAGGTCGAACCGGGCGGTACCGGGACCGGGCTGTACGGGATGCTGATCTTCGTCATCATCGCCGTCTTCATCGCCGCGCTGATGGTCGGCCGAACACCCATGTTCCTCGGTAAACGCATCCTGGCCCGAGATATGACGCTGGTGGCCATCTACATCCTGGTGCTGCCAGCAACCGTGCTCGTCTTGGCCTCGATCGCGATCCTCTGGCCGTCTGCTTCCGCCGACATCTCCACAACCGGCCCGCACGGGCTGACCGAGGTGGTGTACGCCTACACCTCGGCCGCGCACAACAACGGCTCGGCGTTCGGCGGCTACGACGGCAACACCCTCTGGGGTAACACCACCCTGGCCTTCGCGATGTGGATCGGGCGGTTCTTCGAGATCATCCCGGCGCTCGCGCTGGCCGGCTCACTCGCGCGCAAGCGCACCTACGCGCTGACGGCAGGCACCGTGCGCACGGACAAGCCGCTGTTCACGATGATGCTGATCGGCGTCGTGATCATCCTGGTGGGCCTGACGTACTTCCCGCCGCTGGCACTCGGGCCGCTGGCCGAGCAATTCTCCGGTCACTTCGGATTTTAGGATTCAGATGACTGACATCGTGACGCAGGAACCCCCGTCCCCGATGCACCAGAGCGCGGAAACGGCTCGCCGTGCCCGGCAGCGCTCGGTCTGGGAATGGTCCATCGTGCGCCCGGCGATCCTGCAGGCGTTCATCAAGCTCAACCCGCGCTACATGATCAGCAAGCCGGTCATGTTCGTGGTCGAGGTCGGCAGCGTCTGGGTGACGATCCTGTTCTTCACCACGGTGGAGAAGGCGACCGCCGCCACCAACGTGTTCGACGCACTGGTGATCATCTTCTTGTGGTTCACCGTGCTGTTCGGCACGTTCGCCGACGCAATCGCCGAGGGCCGCGGCAAGGCACAGGCCGACTCCCTGCGCCGCACCCGGCAAGACACCACCGCGCACGTCCTGCAGCCCGACGGCTCCACCAGGGACGTGCCGTCGGTCAAGCTGCACATCGGCGACCGGACCGTGGTAGCCGCGGGCGAGCTCATCCCAGGCGACGGCGACGTGGTCGAGGGCATGGCCCTGGTCGACGAATCAGCGATCACCGGCGAATCCGCGCCGGTGATCCGGGAGTCAGGCGGCGACCGCTCGGCCGTCACCGGCAGCACCCGGGTACTGTCGGACAAGATCGTCGTGCAGATCACCGCCGAACCCGGGCACACCTTCCTGGACCGCATGATCGCTCTGGTGGAGGGCTCGGACCGGCGCAAGACGCCGAACGAGCGAGCGCTGACCGTCGTGCTGGTCAGCCTGACGCTGATCTTCCTCATCGCCGTCTCCACCTTCCAGCCATTCGCCATCTACTCGCACGCCCACCAGCAGATCCTGCTGCTGGTGGCGCTGCTCGTGCTGCTGTCCCCGACCACCATCGGCGCGCTGCTCGCGGCTATCGGCATCGCCGGCATGGACCGGATGGTCCGCCGCAACGTGCTGGCCACCTCCGGGCGGGCCGTCGAAGCAGCCGGCGACGTGACCACCCTGCTGCTGGACAAGACCGGCACTATCACTTACGGCAACCGGATGGCTGCCGAGCTGATCCCCGTCAACGGCACTGATCCGCGGCGGCTGGCCGAGGCAGCCCTGGTCTCCTCCATCGCCGACGAAACCCCCGAAGGCCGCTCGATCGTCACCCTGGTCAAAGACCGTTACGGGCTCGAGCCGCCCGACACCGCCGGCGCGCAGCTCGTCCCGTTCACGGCTCAGACCCGCATGTCGGGCATCGACTGGGATCACCACTCCGTCCGCAAGGGCGCCAGCGACGCGGTCGAGGCATGGATCCGGGAGAGCGGCGGCCAGGTGCCATCCGACCTGGAGTCGGTGGTCAGCGACATCGCCAGCCAGGGCGGTACGCCGCTGGTGGTCGCCGAGGGCGGTGAGGCCCTCGGCGTGGTCAACCTCAAGGACACCGTCAAGCCCGGCATCGCCAAGAAGTTCGCCGAGATGCGGGCGCTCGGCATCCGCACTGTCATGGTCACCGGCGACAACCCGGTGACTGCCGCGGCGATCGCCAAAGAAGCCGGCGTGGACGAGTTCATGGCCCAGGCCAGCCCAGAAGACAAGATGGACCGCATTCGCAAAGAGCAGGCCGACGGCCAGCTGGTCGCGATGACCGGCGACGGCACCAACGACGCGCCCGCGCTCGCGCTGGCTGACGTCGGGGTCGCCATGAATACCGGCACCCAGGCCGCCAAGGAAGCCGGCAACCTGGTCGACCTGGACAGCGACCCGACCAAGCTGATGGACATCGTGGAGACCGGCAAGGAACTGCTCATCACCCGCGGGGCGCTGACCACCTTCTCCATCACCAACGACGTCGCCAAGTACTTCGTCGCCATCCCGGCCATGCTGTACAGCGTCTACCCGGCGCTGACCGACCTCGACATCCTGCACCTGCACAACCCGGAGTCGGCGATCTTGTCCGCGGTGATCTTCAACGCCATCATCATCATGATCATGATCCCGCTGGCGCTGCGCGGCGTCCGGGTCAAGGCCACGAACGCGACCGCGCAGTTCCGCCGCAACCTGTGGATCTTCGGGATCGGCGGCCTGATCACGCCGTTCGTGCTGATCAAGCTCATCGACCTGTGCATCGTCGGACC
>JASHTT010000342.1 GCA_030040415.1 Streptosporangiaceae bacterium
GGGACGGCAGGTGCGCCGCGGGGGCGGGGCGGTCCGGGCGGCGGGAATAGTAGCCGCTCGGCGGGGGCGGAGGGGATGGCGGGCGTGCGGCCCCGGCGGAAGCGGGCGAGCCCCAGCAGGAGGAGTTGGCACGAGCTGCCACGCTAGGTTGGCCGGCGGTCGCCACCGCGCGCATCATGGATCTATGAGAGCCGAACGCGATGGCGTCGTTCCCGGCGTCAAAACGCCCGAGGACTGGTGCGGAACCGAGCCCGGGCGAAGGCCGCGCCGGGATTGGTGCAGTGGCGACGTTGAGCCGAGCGTCGGCGGCGACTGGTGCGCGACGGACCGGCAGTCACCCGTACCTGGCGAGATAGCCGCGCTGCTGGCGCGGGTCAGCCTTCGGCGCCGGCGATCGTGACCAGGGCCTGCTGACCGTCGATCCGTTGCCCGCGGGTCATCAGCCGGTAGCCCAGGAAGCCGAGCCCGGCGACGATGAACGACATCAGCAGCATGACCGTGGCCAGCGCGTTAAGCGCCGGACCGCCATTGCCGCCGTGCTGCGTGGAATAGATGATCACCGACATCGGCTGGGTGCCCGCGGTTGACGAGAGCAGGTCCACGATGACGAAGTCGTCGATGACGCCGGAGAACACAAGGATCGCGCTCGCGAAGATGGCCGGCATCAGGAGCGGCAGCAGTACCCGGCGCACAGTCTGGAACTGAGTGCAACCCAGATCGGCCGAGGCCTCCTCGTACTGCTTGCCGATCGTGACGAGTCTGGCCTGGACGATGATCGCCGGCCAGCTCACGTTCCAGGTGACGAGCCCCAGTATTTCGGCGATGTTGCCGAGGCCGAGCCCCCGGAAGCCCGGCAGTTGCGTGAACACGAAGTACATGGCGACGCCGAAGATCAGCTCGGGCACCACGAACGACAAGATCATGATGAAGTTGAACGTCGACGGGATTGCCCCGCGCCACCTGTTGATGCCCAGGGCGAAGGCCACGCCGATCGGCACCGCGATGATCGTGGTGTAGGCGGACAGCTTCAGCGTCTCGAACATCGCGCTGTGCAACTGTGGGTTGTACCAGATCGAGTTGACCTTGTCGCCCCAGTACCAGCGGATGGACAGGCCCTGATAGGTCGCCTGCGACTTACCGGAGTTGAACGAGAACAGCACGGCTATCGCGATCGGCGCCAGCGACCACACCAGGTAGAGCCAAGTGAAGCCCTCCAGGAACCAGGGGTGCCGCCACGGGTTCCGCAGCAGCCTCAGCCTGCCCCGGCTGGCCTGCGCCTGTGCGGGAATGGCCTGCTTGACCGCCGTGCTCGTCATGCCGCCGTCCTAGACGCACGATTGGTCGCGATTACGTAGTAGATCATCGGCACGAGCAGCACGAGCAGCACGATCAGGGAGAGGATCGCGCCCTGGCCTGCCGACGGGATGCTGAGCTGGCCCTGGATGAGGTTGCCGATCATGGATGTACTGCGCGCTCCGGACAGCAGCGTGTTCGTGTAGTAGTCGCCGAGCATCGGCAGCACTGTGATCAGCATCCCGGTCATGATTGGCTGGCGGGACAGCGGCAGCGTGACCCTGATGAACGTCATGGCCCGGCTCAGCCCGAGGTCACGCCCCGCCTCGATGAGCGAGGGGTCGATCCGGTCGAGGCCGGCGTACAGCACGAGGATCAGGTAGGGAATGTAGCCGTAGACCAGCCCGAGCACGACCGTGTACCAGTGCCCGCCGAGCCAGTCGGGCGAGCCGAGGCCGACGAACGAGAGCACCTTGTTGATGTAGCCGTTGGTCTGCAGCAGGTCGATCCAGGCCAGCATCCGCATCATGTAGCTGATCCAGAACGGCGCGATCAGCAGTACCAGGAAGATGCCCTTGCGGCGGCCGGCGAACCTGGCCACGAAATAGGCGGCCGGGTAGGCGATGACCAGGCTCAGCAGCGACGCCAGGAACACGAACTCGATGGTGTGCCAGGCGATGATGCCGGCGAACGCGCCGCGGCCGAACAGGTCACGCCAGACGTTCGTGAGGTTCGCGGAGCTCCAGTCGAACGGGTTATACACGGCGACCGGCGACTCGGTCTGCCTGTCCAGCTTGCCCTCGCCGATGGCCAGCATCGCGTAGAACGGGATCACGAACAGGATGACCAGCCAGAGCATGCCGGGCGCGGCGAGCAGCGCCCAGAACAGCTTGTTCGGCTGGAAAGGCTTCTGCTGACGCGACGCGCGACGGCCCTCGGTGGTGGCTGGCGAAACGGGCGTCTGCGCGGTCATCGCTACAGCCCGTTGCTTGCGACTAGCCAGGCCTGCTGCCACAGTGCGTCGGCGTCGACCGGAAGCTGGAGTTCGCCGACGCCGCGCCGGAAGTCCTGAGGCAGCACGGCGGTCGACATCAGGCTGGGTGGCAGGATCTTCTCCTTCACTAGCAGTTCCGGCGTTATCGCGTCGAGCGGCTGCATGTAGCCGTTCCAGCTGATGTTCTCTACCGCAACCGGCTCGTCAAGCAGGTAGTTCAGGAACAGGTGCGCCAGCACCGGGTTGGATGACGAGCGCAGCACCGTGTTGGTGTCGTTGGCTATCGGTCCCTTGCCGTCCCTCGGGAACCAGTAGCCGACGACGTCGACGGGCACGCCCTTCGGCATGTACTCGTAGGACGAGGCCATGTCGCCGGACCACGCGTGGTGGATCCAGATCTGCCCGTCCGGTACCTCGCTGTAGTCGTTGTTGTCAATCTGCAGGTTGACCTCGTCCGCGAGCTTGAGCAGCGTCTGCAGCGAGAGGTTGATCTGGTCCTTGCTGGTGGTGTTGAGGTTGTAGATGTCGTTCATCATCAGCCCGAGGCTGATGCCCTCCCGGTAGTCGTCCAGGATGGCGATCTTGCCCTTGTACTTTGGCTGGAAAAACATCTCCCGCCATGCGTTGCGCATTGCGTACGGGTTCTCGTGCACCAGGTCCTTACGCCACGCGATGCCGGTCGTGTAGATCGTGTACGGCACGGTGTACTGCCAGTGCTGGTCGTAGTACGGATTGCGGAAGTCTGGCCAGGCCTGGACGATGTTCGGGATGTAGCTGTGGTTGAGCGGCTGGATCAGCTTGGACTCGATCAGGTCGCCGAGCACGTCGATCGTGGCGCCCATCAGCACGTCGAACTTCAGCCCGCTGCGCAGCTTGGCCAGGGCCTCGTTCATGGTATTGAACGTGGTCACCTCGACCTTGCAGTTGTACTTCTTGGCGAAGCTGTTGACGCAGGCCTGGTTGATGTAAGCGACCCAGTTGTAGACCTGGAGCGTCGCCCCGGTCTCCGGCGCCATGCCGTTCGGGATCGCCTTGTTGCCGGTGGTCGGCCACATGACCGGGTGGTTGGGCCGGGGCAGCGGGATGTCGTTGGGGCCAACTAGATAAGAGGCACACGCGTCGAGCATGGTCGCACCGCCCCCGGCGAGCAGCGCGGCTGCCATGCCGCGCTGCAAAGCCTGGCGCCGGGAGAGCTCGGGCCGCCGGCGGATGCCGCCGGGTTGCCAGCCCTCTCGTGGGTGCATCTATCTGCTCCTCGCCCTGGACTCGAGGCCGCTAGCCGGTATCGGATGCAGTGATGCAGCCGCGATCGGCTGACTGAACGTTCGGTCAATCTTTTTTCTTTCTCGCAAGAATGTACTTGCTTGGCGGCGAGCGCAAGGCCTTCGGAGATAACGGCTCGGAAAAACCCGGCAAGCTTGGGGCCGGCGTGGGGCGGAACGACACCCGCGGTGCGTGCGAGGACGACGTGCGGAACCGCCGTGGTGCTGGCACGGGGGCCGGTGGTGCTGGCGCGGGGGCCGGTGGTGCTGGCGGGGGGCCCGTAGTGCTGGTGCGGGGCGACAACCCCCGAGGCGCTGGCCCGGAGCACGCCCCCGGGCCAGCGCGGTGGGTCATCAGCTAACGGCAGCCGCGAAGGCAGCGAAGTTATCGACGAACTTGTCGATGTCCGCCTCATCGTGCTGGACAGAGATCAGCCACTGCTCGATCTTGCCCCACGGCGGCAGGAACACCCCGCCATTGTGCTGGAACAGCCAGTGGGCGTGGCTGTAGGCGTCCTCGACACCCAGGAAGCCCCGGAAGTTGCGCACCGGGCTGGCGGAGAACACCACGCAGCCCTTGGCGCCGATCGAGACCACCCGGGCGGCGAGGCCGTTCCGCTCGATCTCCCGCTCGAGGCCGTCAACGGCACGCCGCCTGAGCTTCTCGAGCTTCTCGTAGGCCTCCGGCGTCGCGACCTCGGTCAGCATCGCGCGGCAGGCTGCCATCGCCAGCGGATTGCCGTTGAAGGTGCCGACCATCTCGTACTCGCCGCTGGCCACGTGCGACATGACGTCAGCCGTCCCGCCGATCGCGGCCACGGCGATGCCGCCGCCGATGGCTTTGGCGAGGCAGACGATATCGGGAACGACGCCCGTGACGCCGACCGCTCCGCCATACCCGGCCGTCAGCCCGGTCTTAACCTCGTCGAAGGCGAGCAGCGCGCCGTGCGAGTGCAGCAGGTCAGCGAGCCCCGCCAGGTAGCCGGGCTCGGGCATGATGATCCCGGCGTTCATCATGATCGGCTCGACGATCATCCCGGCGATCTTGCCGGGGTTCTCCTCGAGCCGCCGCTGCACGGCCGCCAGGTCGTTGAAGCCGACGATCAGGGTCAGGTCGGTGATCGCGCGCGGAATTCCGGTGCTGGACGGCACGCTGTTCGGCCGGCCGGCCGGACCGATCTCTTCCTCCTCGTCCGGGCATACCGACACCTGCACCGAGTCATGGTGGCCGTGGTAGCAGCCCTCGACCTTGATGATCAGGTCGCGGCCGGTGACGGCGCGCATCAAGTGGACGGCGTCCATCGTGGCCTCGGTGCCCGAGTTGGCGAACCGCCACTGCGGCAGGCCCCAGCGCGCCGACAGTTCGCGCGCGCAGTCGATCGCGACGTTGGTCGGCTGAGCGAAGTGGGT
>JASHTT010000032.1 GCA_030040415.1 Streptosporangiaceae bacterium
CGCCCGAGGGCGTGGACGAGGCTTGCTCGCTGCAGTCTGCCCAGCTGCGCCCGGGTCTGGGCGGACGTGATCCCGGCCAGCGCGGCGATGGCAAGCACGTCCACGTGTTCACCCGGGTGTAGGCCGAGCAGCGCAAACAACTGAGCCGCCTCGTCGGGCAACTGACGGGCCGACCAAGAGAGCACCGCCCGGACGTCTGCCCTGTCCTCCCCGGCATCCAGGCAGTCCAGCCGGCTTGCCGTCAGCTCGGCCACCAGACCGGCGAGCGCGTCGACGGGGCGAACTGCGGCCAGCTCGGCGATGATCCGCAGCGCGAGGGGCAGCCGGGCGCTCAACGCAGCTAGCTCGGCCAGAGCGCGCGGCTCGTCGTCTGCCCGCCGCCCGATCAGCGAACGCAGCAACTCGATCGCGTCAGCAGGTGGCAGCACGTCGAGATCCACCCGCCTGGCGCCGTCGGCGGCCACCAGCCCGGCCAGCGCGTCGCGGCTGGTTACCACGGTCACGCAACCCGGATCGCCCGGCAGCAGTGGCCGAACCTGCTCGCTCTCACGGGCGTTGTCCAGAAGCACGAGTACGCGCCGCCCGGCCAGCCTGCTGCGGTACAGCGCCGCGCGCTCCGTCAGCTGATCGGGAATCTCGTGCCCCGGCACGCCAAGCGCGCGCAGGAAGCCGACCAGGGCATCGCCGGCGGCGACCGGCTCCGCCGGGTCGTAGCCGCGCAGGTTGACATACAGCTGACCGTCCGGGAATTGGTCAGCAACCTGGTGTGCCCAGTGCACAGCCAGAGCGGTCTTGCCAACCCCGGCCGTGCCGGCTAGCGCCGAGATCACCGCAGTCCTCGACGTGGCGGACTCGCTGAGCATGCCGGACAGGGCATCAAACTCACCGCCCCGCCCAGTGAAATGGCTAACTGCGGCAGGCAGCTGCCGTGGCAAGACGGCCGCGGCAGGATGTCCCGTATCGGCCGCCGCTGTGCGCCGATCGTCATCGCCCGTGTCGTCGAGTCCCAGGGCCGCGCAGATGAGCTCGACAGACGCGCGGTGCGGCCGGCGGCTTAAGCCGCGTTCGATATCGCTGATGGTCCGCACGCCCAGCCCGGTCTGCTCGGCGAGATCTTCCTGTGTCAGCCCGGCTGCGGTTCTGCTCTGGCGCACGACGGTGCCGAAGTCCTGCGGAGTGGCGCTAGCACGAACCATGCGTACCTCAACCGGCGCTGTGAGTTCGGACCATTGTCAGCGGTGTCCTGACCCCCGTCTTCCGGCCGTTCCTGACCCGTCAGCGTGCACGGCGTCAGCGGAAGCACCGGCAGAACCGCCGGTAAACCTGCAGCCTATCCCGCATGTACCGGATTGCGACACTCCGCAAATGGGGGAGGGAGGTAGGAAACTGGTGGCAATGGCTTGATCCTCGAAAGGGAGGACTACGTGGTTCGTGGCACCAGGCCGGTTGCGGAGGTGCCCATTGACGTACCACTGGTTCGCCGTCTTATCAGCAGCCAGTTTCCGGAGTGGTCGGGGCTGGCTGTGCGTCCGGTTGAGTCCGCTGGCCTGGACAACGAGATCTACCGGCTCGGAGCCGACCTTGCCGTGCGACTTCCGCGGCGTCGAATCGGCGCCGACCAGACCGAGAAGGAGCACCACTGGCTGCCGGTGCTCGCGCCGCAGTTGCCGCTCGCCGTCCCCGTTCCGGTCGGGAGGGGGATACCCGGTGAGGGGTACCCGTGGCACTGGAGCGTGTGCCCGTGGCTGCCGGGCGAGGTCGCGGCGCTGGCGCCAGTTGCTGATATGCGTCAGGCGGCCATGACCTTGGCTCGGTTTGTTCGCGCGTTGCAGGCGATTGACCCTGCTGGCGGGCCGGTCAGCAGCTTTCGCGGCGGGACCCTGGCTGACCGCGATCCGGTCAGCCGGCAGTCGGCCGGTGTACTCCGAGACAGCCTCGATGTTCGGCCTTTGCTGGAGATCTGGGACGCCGCTGTCGCGATGCCCGCGTGGACCGGACCGCCGGTGTGGATGCACGGTGATCTTCATCCAGCCAACCTGCTGGTCAGCAACGGCGAGCTAGCGGGTGTCATCGACTTCGGGCTGCTGGGCGTGGGTGACCCGGCGTGCGACCTGATGGTGGCGTGGACATACCTGTCGGCTGATGCCCGCCAGGTGTTCCGCGGCGAACTGGCCGTTGATGGCCCGACCTGGGCACGGGGCCGTGGCTGGGCGTTGCACCTGGGACTGATGGCCGCTGCCTACTCGGCTGACAACCCGGTGCTCAACGAAGTCGGCCGATACACGATCGCGGAGGTTCTTGCGGACGTCGGGCGACGTCACTAGCTGCAGATCGCTAGGGCTTCACGTCGAGCCAGGCCGCGCCGGACGTCGGCACCAGGCAGAACTCGTTGGCTTCAGGGTCGAGCACCACTGGAACTCGAATGGACGGCTGCCTTCTGCGCGCCCAGCGCAATCAAGCGGTCGGCCTCGTCGTCGACAGAACGCGCGTCACCGGCCGTTGATTTGCTTCTCAGGAAGATGCTTGCCGCGCCGATGCACTATCGTCCCCAGCGAGTTGAGAGGCGCCTTCGCCTTGGACCCTGATCCGCTGGTGCTGTGCACCGTCATCAAGCCCACGCCCGCCGGCGGGCTGGTCGGCGCGGTGTTCGTGCAGGTGTAGGAGTTGGAGGTGACGAGGGCGACTATGGCCTCCTGGGACGACGAAGCCTGGAAGTAGCCGAAGCTCAACTCGGCGCCGTCCGGGATGGCAGCCGGGTTGATGGTCAGGGTCATCGGCTGCTTCTGCCCCGTCACGACCTGCTGGAAGCCAGCCGGAGTGGGATCTGAGGAGCAGAAGCTTCCGGATGTGACGATCGCCGGGATTCCGTCTTCCTCCAGGTCACTCTGCAGCACGCTGGGTTCCAGCAGCACTCCGCCGTTGATGGTCAGCGTCGCAGTGCCATTGGCATGCTTGACGAGCGTGAAGGCAGTGGTCCGGATGGTGCCGTCGCCCGGGGGAACCGCCCGGATCGCGCCCGGGTGGTGCGCCGGGATCGACGCCAGGAGCCCCGTCAGGCCCAGCCCGAGGACCGCTGCGCCGGCCGCGGCGCCGACGGCCAGTTGCCGTCGGTCACGTCCCGCCCGGTAGTCGCGGTGCAGCAGCCGCTGCCGTGCCTGCTCCGGGTCCGGTATGTCGGCAGCAGCCCTGGCGAGAGCGCTGCGCAGTTCGTGTTCGAGTTCTTCGGTAGGCATCAGACGGTCCCCTTCACGGTCGCGGAATTGCGGATATGGCCAACCGGTGGCGCGGTGGGTCCGAGGACTTCGGCCAGGCGAGCTGCGGCCCGGGACGCCGTGCTGGTGACGGTTCCTTCCGAGCAGCCGAGAATGTCAGCGACCTCGGCAACCGGCAGGTCAGCCCAGTAGCGCAGCACGAGCACTGCCCGCTGCCGAGGCGGAAGCTGTGCCAGCCCGCACCGGAACTCGGCCGCGTCATCGATCTCCCGCAGGGCCCGGGCCGCGGCTTCGTCGGCAGCTTCGGCGGCGTCGTCTTGCGGCCATAGTTCGGCCCGGTGCCGGGACCGGCGGTCGGCGTCCTTCAGCACGAGGTTTACCAGGATCCGGCGGGCATAGGCGGCCGGGTGATCCATGGACCGCACCCGCCGCCACTGCCGCGCTACCCTCAGCAGGGTCTCCTGGACCAGGTCCTCGGCGTCTTTGGCATTGCCCGTCATCAGGTGGCCGGTGCGCAGCAGCGGATCCGAGACCTCGGCCGCGAAGCGGTCAAACTCGCGCTCCAGGGCGTTGTGCCGGGCCCAGTCCATCCGTGCTCCTCCCGCAGCCTTCTGCTAGCCCTCACCTGTATAAGCCCCGCAGGCCCGCGGAGACTGAGCTCAACTAGGGAAAACCTGGGGCGAGCAAGGGGACACGGTTCCACATACAGGCAGCGAGCCTGCTGGTATCCCGGGTCGTCGCAAAAGGCCTGCCGGACTTAGCGCAATGGCCGTCTAATGGCGCGAGCAAATCGTCGCCGTTGCAGGCATGCCTGGAATCGGCGGACCCTCCCGTGCATCCTTTCAGCAGGGTTAACAACTACCCATAGGGAGGGCGACCAATGTCTTTAACAGAACGCTTCGAACGGCAGCCTGACGGGCCTGTTGACGAGCACCCTGCCCGTCAGCCAGGTGGCACGCGGCAGCCGAAGGCAGACGGCCGCAGACGGCGCCCGGCGCGCCGGTGGCTGCGAATCGGGGTCATCGCAGCGGGGGCTACGGCTCTTGTGGGTGGCGCGATCCCGGCGATAGCGGCGGCCACGTCGTCGACGGTTACCTACTACGCCTGCGTCACGAATAGCACGGGAGCTATCAAGATCGTAGGAAAGACCACCGGCTGCAAGTCCGGATCACACAAGATCTCCTGGAACAACACGGGCCCGCGGGGTGCGACGGGCGCGCGCGGTCCCGCGGGCGTGACCAAGGGCTACATCGACTTCAGCGGCGGCGCAGACCTCACCAACGATGCGCTGACCACAGTCGGCACGCTCAACCTGCCAGCGGGGAACTACATGATCAACGCCAAGGTGGAAGGCGAACTCGGGAGCTCCAACCATGGGGACGACGTGGTCTCGTGCGACATGGATGATTCCAACGGGAACACACTGGACACCAACGGTGTCACGCTGATCCCTGGCCTGGATAGCGCCTCCGGCGAGAGCATGACACTGCTCGGGGCAACGAGTCTTGCTGCGAGCGGTTACGTCCAGATCGTCTGCGCGAACGGGACAGGGGTGGGCGGCGGAAGCGCAGGCTCGGTTGTCATCACGGCAATCCCGGTCTCCTCCATCGTCACTACCAGCGGCTGAGCAAGTGACGGCGCCGGCGCGCCAGCGCCGGCGCCGTCTGCCACGAGAGCTGCCAGTTGCAGATGCTCCTGGGCTGATCGCGACGAAGCCAGCGGTGCCGTGTCATTCACCGGGCATCGCCTCGGCCAAGATAGGTAGTTTCCCCGATACCTGAGCGGATTGGGGCTGTGTAACGTCCGGCCCATGTCCGTTATAGCCGTGTGTGGCATGCCATAAATGCCGCAAGCCGGTGGCAAGGGAGGGCGGGGCAATGAGGAAGCACAAGAATCCGCTGGGCAGGATCCGGCCGGCCGCGGTGGTGATCGCGGTTGTGGTGGCGGTGGTACTCGGGGCGGGCGGGCTGGCGCTGGCCAGCATTCCGGGAGCGGGCGGCGTGCTGACCGGGTGCTATTCCAAGACGACCGGGGCGCTGCGGCTGATCGATCCGTCCGCCGGGCAGAAGTGCACCAGCAGCGAGGGGGAGGTGACCTGGAACCAGGCCGGTATCACCTGGCTGGGTACCTGGTCAGCGACCAAGGCGTACACCAACGGTGACGCGGTGGCCTATAAGGGGTCCAGTTACCTGGCGGTCAAGAGCTCGACCGGCAAGACCCCGCCAACGTCAACTACAGACTGGGCGGTGCTGGCCGCCGCAGGTGCTGCCGGTGCGAAAGGTGCGACCGGCGCGAGGGGAGCCACCGGTGCTACCGGTCCGGCTGGCCCGCAGGGACCGCCCGGAGAACCTCAGCTGCCTGACTCGGCTCAGCTGAGCACGCTGGACTGGTGGGGCGGGAACTACAGCGCGAGCAGCTACGGGTTCGCAGACCCTCGTGGCATCGCATTCGATGGCACCCACATGTGGGTGGCCGACGAGACAGGCGACTCGCTGACCGAGTTCGACGCGTCCGACGGGGCCCTAGTCAAGGTCTATAACGCCAGCAGCTACGAGTTCAACGACCCGGTTGGCATCGCATTCGACGGCACGAACCTGTGGGTCACCAACTACGGCGGCGATTCGGTGACCGAGCTGAACGCTTCCACCGGGGCCCTGGTCAACGTCTACGCCGCCACCGCCGACGGCTTCGACGGGCCCAAGGCCATCGCATTCGACGGCACGAACATCTGGGTGGCCAACTACAGCGGGAACTCCGTGACCGAGCTCAGTGCCTCCACCGGGGCTTTGGTCAAGCTCTTTCCCTCCAGCGATGGGTTTGACGACCCCACGGCTCTGGCGTTCGACGGCACCCACATGTGGGTCACCAACTACACGAGCTCGGTGATCGAGATCGACGCCGCTACCGGTGCCCTGGTCAATACCCTCACCAGCGGCTTCGAGAGCCCGGTTGGCATCGCATTCGACGGCAGCAACCTGTGGGTCACCAACCTCAACGGGAACTCGGTGACCGAGATCAGCGCTTCCAGCGGAGAAGTGGTCCAGACGCTGTCCGCCGGCAGTTACGGGTTCAACGACCCCATGGAGATCGCGTTCGACGGCACCAATCTGTGGGTCGTCAACAACACCGGAAACTCGGTGACCGAGTTCAACGCGGCCACCGGAGACCTGGTCCAGGTCCAGTCCGGCGCCGGTTACGGCTTGGAGTACCCCGATTACATCGCATTCGACGGCAGTCACATGTGGGTCACCAGCTACGGCAATAACTCGGTGAGCGAACTGCCCGCGTGACCGCGTCGCGTCGGGGCCAGGGCGCTGTCCCCGCAGTTAGCATCCGAGAGTGGCGACCGGAATACCGACGTGGCAGGCGGTTCACAGGCTGATCGCCGGAGAGTTGGACCAGGCGGTCACGGAGGCCCGGCCGCTCACGCCAGCGCGACGGTCGCGGATGACGTGGGCCGCCAGCACGCAGGGAGCCGGTGAGATCGTCGTCAAGGTGAGGTGCGGAGACAGCGCTGAGAAGAAGACGCAATGGTCCGCGGCCCATCTTCCGGCGCTCGGGGCGCGCGGCTATCCAGTTCCCGAGATTCTCTGGCACGGCATGATCAGCGCCGACTGGCACGTGACGGTCCAGAACCGGCTCTCCGGCCGGCCCCTCACAGCGCTACGCGGGCCGATGCTTGAAGCTGCGCTGCGCCTGGTTGAGTTGCAGGCCGGCGCTGGCATCGTGGCCGACGACCGCGACTTCACCGGCTACGTGTCGAACGTGCTGTTCGATGACTGGGACGACGTGTGGGCAGACGCGCCCCGGGCCTGCGCGCCAGCCGGTCCCCTGTGCGCACGGCTGCGGCACTGGCTCCAGCCGGTCTGGGGCCTGCGACTGCCACCGGTCGACTACGCCAACAACGACCTGAATCTGTCGAACATCCTGACCGACGGCATTCGGATCACTGGAGTGGTGGACTGGGATGAGTTCGGGCTCGGCAGCCGCGGGCTTGACCTGGTCGCCCTCGCCTTGGACTGCGAGCGCTTCGGTGATCACGTTGCGGCGGACTGCCTGCTGGCCCGGGCGGCCGGGGTGGCGGGTGACGACGGACTGCGCTGCCTGCTTAGCTACCGGGCGATCGCCGGGCTCGCCCACTTCAGCCAGGAACGGGAGTCGTACGGCAACTCCCTGGGAGATGACGAGTGCGCGGCCATCTCGGCGGTCCTGGACAGGCTTCATGCGACCGACCGCGGCTGCTCAGCACAGGCGGCAAGCGATGACCGATAGCTACGATGCGATCATCGTCGGCGGCGGAATCCTCGGCGCGGCAGTCGGTTACCACCTCACCGGGGCAGGACTGCGGGCAGTCGTCGTGGACCGCGCCGACAAGGGCCACGCCACCTGGGCCGGGGCTGGCATCGTGTGCCCGGTCACCGCGACAGTTGACGACGAGCGGCTAGTCGGGCTCGCCTTCGCCGCTGCAGCGTACTATCCGGTCCTCGCCCGCCAACTTGCCGAACTCGGCGATGACGGGACTACGGGATACAGTCCGTCGGCGATGCTGTCGGTCAGCGTGGACGGCGCCGGCGTCGAGCAGGTTTCGCGGACTGCAGCATGGGCCGATAGGGTCGCCGCCCGAACCACCTACGCGGCCATGTGCGGCTACAGCAGGCTGGCCGAGGAGGAGTGCCGGGCGATCTGCCCGGTGCTCGGCGGCCCAGTAGACGGCGGGTTGCTCATCCCCGCTGCGCAGGTAGACGGGCACCGGTTCAGGCACAGCCTCCTCGATGCGGGTCAGCGCCGCGGACTTACCGTGCTGCCCGGCCATGTTGAGCGACTCTGCACGGCGGGCGGCACGGTCACCGGCGCGGTAGTCGACGGCAGGACCCTTACCGCCGGCCACGTCGTGATCTGCGCCGGCGCATGGACCGAGCGCCTGCTGCCGCTCGGCGGGGCCGGCCCGGTCATCGCCGCCGTCCGCGGCGAGATCCTGCACTTGCAGGTCGACGGGCTGGACACGAGCGGCTGGCCGCTCGTGCAGGTCGAGGGCACCGGCCCCTACCTCATCCCGTGGCCGTCCGGCCGCCTGGCCGTCGGCGCCACCTTCGAGCCGGCCGGCGACCTCGATGCTCGCGCAACGCTGGGCGGGGTCCTGCAGATATCGAGCGCACTGGAGCGCGCGACCGCCGGGCGGCTCGCCGCGGCAAAGCTGCTGGAGTGCCGCGTCGGCCTTCGGCCCTTCAGCGCGGACGGCCTTCCGCTCATCGGAAGCTGGCCTGCCGCTGATGGCGTCGTGCTCGCGACCGGGCACGGTGCCGACGGCCTGTCGTGGGGCCCGTATACCGGCAAGCTCGTCGCTGAGCTGGTCACGGGGCAGCCCAGCGACATCGACCTCCGGCCGTTTGCGGCCGAGCGTTTCGGCGGAGCCGACGGGGCCGGCGGCGGATAGCGTTACTTGCGTAGGCGCGGCGGCTGGCAGAACGGGAGAACGCGGATGAAGGTCGACCCGGCAGCGGCAGGATTTGACGAGGCTCGGCTCGAACGCGTCACCGAGCACCTGCAGCATCGTTACGTCGATGCCGGACGCATAGCGGGCTGCCAGATCGCTGTCGCGCGGCACGGCCAGCTTGGCTATTTCCGCTCCTTCGGCCTGCGGGACCGCGAGCGGTCGCTGCCCGTCGAGGAGGACACCATCTGGCGCATTTACTCGATGACCAAGCCGATCACCGGCGTAGCGCTGCTGACGTTGTATGAGCGCGGCACGTTCCAGCTGAGCGACCCGGTCACGCGTTTCATCCCGCAATGGCGAGACCTGAAGGTCCGCGAGCGCGCCGCGGATGGCGCTGAGCGGCTTGTCGGCCCGAGTCGGCCGATGACGGTCCGCGACCTGATGATGCACATGTCTGGTCTCGGCTTCGGCGGCGGCCCGACCCTGCAGGATCTGTTCTCGGCTGACAACGCCGAGCGCAACCGTGGTTTTGCTCCCGGTCGCCAGCGCGGCCCGAACGCAACGCTGGAATCCATGGTGGATCGCTACGCCGGATATCCGCTGGAGTTCCATCCCGGCAGGCACTGGCTCTACTCGGTGTCGACCGACGTGTGCGGGCGGCTCGTCGAGATCATCTCCGGTCAGCGCTTCGACGACTACCTACGGGAGACGATCTTCGAACCCCTTGGCATGGCCGACACGAGTTTCGCGGTGCCAGATCACAAGGTGGACCGATTCGCCGCGTGTTACCGGCGGGACCTGACCAAGCGGCTCGTGCTTGCGGACGATCCGCAGGCAAGCGGCTACCGGGAGGAGCCCTCGTTCCTGTCCGGCGGTGGCGGCCTAGTCTCGACCACAGATGACTACCTGCGTTTCTGCCAGATGCTGCTCGGCGGCGGCGAGCTTGACGGCGTGCGCATCCTCGGCCGCAAGACCGTCGAGCTGATGACCGCCAATCACCTCCCCGGTGACGGTGACCTCCAGTCCGTCGCGATGCCCGGCGGATACGGCGAGGTGGGTTTCGCCGGCATGGGCTTCGGGCTTACCGTCGCGGTTGCCAAAGCCCCCAGTGAAACTCAGGTCATCGGCTCGGCCGGAGAGTACATGTGGGGCGGTGCCGCATCGACGATCTTCTGGGTCGACCCCGCCGAAGACATGACGGTGGTCTTCATGACGCAGTTCCTGCCGTCCGGCACGTTCAACTTCCGCGGCCAGCTCAAGACCCTGATCTATCCGGCGATTACCGACTAGCGCCGCGGGCATGGTTGCCGAGAGCTTCGCAGCCTGCGTCACGGGGGTAACCATGAGCGGCGATGACGACTGGACCGCGGCAGTCGCGGACAAGATGATCCGGCAGACACGCCTTGCCGCGGACCGGCTGGTGAACTCGGGGGTGCGGCCGGTTGGCCTCGCGCCAGGCTCGCATCGCCCGGCTCCTGCGTACGTGATCGGCGACGTGCTCAGCCCGGCCGCCGACCGGCGGCCGGGCGGTTCAGTTACCGGTGTTCGCATCCGGTACGGCAACCCAGCAGACCAGGCGGCCGAGGTCATCGAGATCACGTCGGATTTCACGCCGGACTGTGAGAGCTGCTGCCCGCTCGAATACGAGCTGGGCCGTGCCCAGCACGAGTACGAAGCGATGGCGATGGGCGAGCGGGAGATAGCAGATCCTGTCGACGAGCCTGACGGCCCATTCGCCCAGGCGAGCGACGAGATCCTGGTCGATGCGATGCCGCGCGAAGTCGCGGTCGTGTCACTCGGCGATTACCGTGCCCTGAGATTCACCTCCGGCGGCGTGCACGCGACCGTAGTCGGCAGATACCGGGCACCGGTCCGGCTCAGCTTCGAACCGATTGCCGATCTGACTCCTTATTTTCCCGGCGTTATCGACCGGGAGGAACTGCGCAGGCAACTGAAGGAAATGCGGAGAGAGCCTCCGGCGCCGAGCGCGGGGGCATGAGGGTGAAGGGCGGCCCAGCATGTTCGAGCGATTCACCGACCGGGCACGGAGAGTCGTGGTCTTCGCGCAGGAAGAGGCCAGAGGGCTTGGCCACGATTACATAGGCACGGAACACGCCCTGCTCGGCTTGGTCCGTGAAGGCAGCGGCTTGGCGGTCCAGGTGCTCCAGGCTAGCGGGATCGCTCTGGAGACGATCCGGCTGCGGGTGGATGAAGTCGTGAGCCGCGGCGAGGGATCGCCGCCCGGCCACATCCCGTTCACTGCACAGGCGAAGGACGTGCTGAGACTTGCGCTGCTCGAGTCCACGGAACTCGGCCACGATTACATCGGCACCGAGCACATCCTGCTCGGCCTCATCCGTGAGGGCGACGGCGTCGGCGCGCGGGTGCTGACCGGACTCGGCGTGAACCTCGCCGGCGCGCGTGAGCACGTGGTCCGGATACTCGAGGACTACAAGCGGCAGCACGGGAATCAGACCGGATGACGTACGCCAGCGCGGCCGAACGCACGACCCGCATCCGTCAAGTGCGCAGCAGGCTTGCGCGTGCTGGACCCGCCTGGGCCCGAGACCCCGCGGGCGACTTCGAGGCGGTCACGCTGCCCCAGCTGGACTGCGACCTCCTCCGCGACCTGCTGATCTCCGAGCGCGTGCAGACAGTCGTCGAGATCGGGCTGGCGTACGGCAGTTCCGCCCTGGCCATCGGGGAGGCCCTCGTCACCGTCGGCTCGCCGCAGCCACGGCACATCGTGATCGATCCGTTCCAGCTCACCGTCTGGCGCAACGTCGGATGGGACCTGCTACGTGACGCGGGACTGGAGTCGATCGCCAGCCTTGTGCTCGCCCCGTCGTCTATGGCGCTGCCACGACTGCTGGCCGAAGGTACGGTTGCCGACGCGGCAGTTGTCGACGGCAGTCACCGGTTCCACGAGGTGTTCGTCGATCTCTACTTCCTGCGCAAGATCGTGCGGCCGGGCGGATTGATCGTGGCGGA
>JASHTT010000343.1 GCA_030040415.1 Streptosporangiaceae bacterium
CCGCGTCGGCCTGCGATATTCGTCGCGGGTAGGACATGCAATTCCCTCCTCCGCGGACGGCCGCTCATGTCTCCCGGTTGGGCTTGATTCCCGCCGCTGAGTCGCTGAAAGCCCTCACTGACTGCTGTTCGCCTGCCAGTAGCGGCGGATCATGGCGAGCTGATCGGGAAGGTCCGGGTTGTCGTGATGAGTGCCCGTCTCGCGGTCCCTGGGCACCGGCAGGGTAAACGTCCGCCCGGCATGCAGGTCGATCTTGATCGTGGAATCGACCGTAGTCGTATCCCCCCTGCCGTCGACATCCAGGCGGATGTCAGCGATTTCGGACCAGCGGCACGAGTGCCGGCCGAACGGCGAAGTCGTGGACAAGCCCTGGCCGTCAATCGTGGTTTGGCCGCGCCAACCGATCAGGAACACCACGCCGACCACAATCAGGAAAATGCCACCCACGGTCAGAAGGGCCACGTGATTCGTCTGATCGCTGGCCAGTACGAAGGCAAAAATGCCGAAGCCCAGAGCGCCGACCCCGGCCCGCAGCTGCGAACCCCGACGGTACCGCACCGGCTTGAAGGTAACCGGGGCCCAATCCGTAGTCGGCAGCATGGCGCGAATAATAACGGTCACGTCCGGGATGACAAGAGCCCTCAGTCGCTGGCCTTCACGACGCCGACTGGGCAGGACACGCCAGTGCCATGGTCCGGGCAGTAACCGTGCGGGTTCTTGGCATCGGACAGGTACTGCTGGTGGTAGGCCTCGGCGAAGTAGAACTCCGTCGCTGGCACGATCTCCGTCGTGATCTCGCCGTACCCCGCGTCGGTCAGGCGCTTCTGGTAGGCAGCGCGTGATTCCTCCGCCGCTGCCTTCTGCTCCGGTGAGTGGTAGAAGATGGCCGACCGGTACTGCGTGCCGATGTCGTTGCCCTGCCGCATGCCCTGGGTCGGGTTGTGTGACTCCCAGAAGATCCGCAGCAGCTCGGGGTAGCTGACCTTCGCCGGGGAGAAGACGACGCGGACTGTTTCGGCGTGCCCGGTCAGCCCGCTGCACACCTCCTCGTACGTCGGGTTCGGCGTGAAGCCCCCCTCGTACCCGACCGCCGTCGAGACCACGCCGGGCGTCAGCCAGTACGTCTTCTCGGCGCCCCAGAAGCAGCCCATCGCAAACTCGGCGACCTCCGTGCCCGCCGGGTAGGGCGGCGTCAGCGTCGTGCCCAGGACCTCGTGCCTAGCCGGTACTCGCATCTCAGTCTGCCTGCCGGGCAGCGCGTTCTCCGCCGTCACCATGTGCGACTTGCGGGATCCGAAAATGCTCACCGATCCTCCTCGTGCCTGTCTTATGGAGGGAACGAGGCCGCGACCCTCACTGCCGTCCACGCGCCGCGGCGTATCGGCGGCGGCCACGTCGCGAAAGCCCCGCCTTCAGCCAACCACGCGGCCGCCACGGCGATTCCCGGCAGGGCCAGCCGAAGCAGCCGAGATCAGGAGGTGCCGGTCCTCGCCCCGCGGAACGACCCGAGGCCTCGCCGACCATTGCCGCTGGTGGTCCGCAGCCAGTAACCAACCGGAAACAGCCGCAGGTGCAGCCTGGAGTCCACCAGCCCCCACAGCCCGCGGCGGGCGAACAGCGCGACGACAATGGCGGCGAGTCCGAGGATGATCAGGTACCAGGCGTTGTACGAGGCCAGCGTCTGCTGCAGCACCATGTAAACGGCCGTGCCGATGATCGGTCCCTCGATCGTGCCGAGCCCGCCGATGATCGTCGCGAACGCCATTTCCGCGGTCCACTGCACGTCGAAAACCGCACTCGGCTGCACTTGCAGCTGGCTGATCGCCAGCACCGCGCCCGCGGCGCCGCAGCCCGCGCCCGCGACCACGAAGACCAGCATCCTGGCCAGGCCAACCCGCGCGCCGGAACTGCGCGCGGCGACCTCGTCGTCCCGGATCGCGGTCAGCACCAGGCCGACTCTGCTGCGCAGCAGCAGGTACATGGCAAGCATCGCCAGCACCGTCACGGCCAGCGCGGCCCAGTAGGTATACGCGGCGAGGTATGTGGCGCTGAGCCCGGACAGACCGGGAAGCGGCAGGCCAGTTCCGCTGCCGAGCGAGGAGAATCTCTCGATGACGAGCATGATGGTGGCGGCGAGTACCCAGGTGGCGATCGCGAAGTACCCGCTGCGCAGCCGCGAGACCAGCCACCACAGCGGCAGCGCAGCGACGGCACAGCCGATCGCGGCGAACGGCAGCGCGGCGAACGGCGACGCGCCGTGCAGAGCCAGGATCAGCACGAAGTAGGCGCCGAGCCCGACGAAGCCTTGCTGCCCCACGGACACCAGGCCCGCGTAGCCCGCCAGCAGGTTCCACATGCTCGCGAGCGTGAGCACGATGAACGCCTGGACCAGAATGGCCGTGGTGCCCGAGTACACGATGGTGGGCATCATCGCGAGCACGACGACGACGATCAGCGCCCCGATCCCGGTCCAGGCCACGTTCCGCCGCGACCGGGTGACGCGGAATCCGACTGCCGGCGGTGCGCCAACCTCGGTGATGAGACTCATGTCTGGGCCCTCCGGGAGATCAGGCCCTGCGGCCGCAGCACGAGGATGGCAAGGAACACGATGTATCCGGCGATGAGCTCGTCGGAGATGTTGATCTGGGCGCCGATCTGCTGGGCTACCCCCAGCACGATGCCGCCGACCAGGGTGCCCCATAGCGAGCCGAGCCCGCCGATGACGACGGCAACGAACGCGAACAGCAGGATCGTGTCCGTGCCGGCGGTGGGGTCGAGATCGATGTACATGCCGTACGCGATGCCACCGAGCGCCACGGTGGCAAGCGCAAGCCCAGCCGCGACGCCGAACACGTGCCGGTAGTTGGCACCAGCCAGTTGCGCGGCTTCCTTGTCGTCGGCGACGGCCCGGATCAGCCGGCCGTACGTGGACCGGGACAGGAAGTACTGCAGCCCGAGCAGCACCGCCACCGCGACGGCGAAGACGACCACGAGCAGGTACCCGATCTGGATCTGCGACCCGAGACTGAAGGATCCGGTCACCAGCGTCATCCCGGAACCGATCCCGCGGGTATTGGCCGAGAAGAACTGGAGCAGGGCGTTCTCGATAACCAGTGACAGGCCAAGGGTGACGATGAGCGTGGTCAGCACGCCCCGGTCGAGCGCTCTCTGGATCACCGTGCGCTGCAGTACATAGCCGGCCACCGCCATGATCGGAACCACGATGACGACCGACCACAGCACGGGGACGTGCAGCAAGATGATTCCGACCGCGATGTATCCTCCGACGACGGCGAGGTCGCCGTGCGCGAGGTTCACGACCTTCATCACTCCGAACATCAGCGACAGCCCGCAGGCGAACAGTGCGTACAGCCCGCCGGTCAGGATCCCCTCGATGATGGCGTTCACCCACGCCATGGCGGCTCACTCCCCTTTCCTGACTGGCCGTCCGCGTCGAGTCGGGCGTGAGGCGTCGCGCCCACTGCGCTCGCCAGTCCGAAGTAGGCTTCCTCGACCTCTTCCGCGGTGACCTCGGCAGGCGTGCCCTGCAGCGTGGTCCGGCCCTCCAGCAGGCAGTGAATGTGCGACGCCACGCGGAGGGCCTGGCTAACGTCCTGCTCGACCAGCAGGACGGTGAGGCCGGTCTGCAGGATCTGCGGCAGCATGGTGTAGATGCGCTGGACGACCACCGGGGCGAGGCCCAGCGACAGCTCGTCGAGCAACAGGACGCGCGGGTTGGCGACGAGCGCGCGCCCGATCGCTACCGTCTGCTGCTCGCCTCCGGACAGCTGACCTGCCCGCTGGCCGCGCCGGTCCCGCATCCAGCTGAAGGTCTCGTACACCCGCTCGATGGTCCACGGACCCTTGCGCGCATAGGTGGCGCCGACCTTCAGGTTCTCCTCGACCGACAGCGACTCGAACAGACGCCTGCCCTCCGGCACCATGACGATCCCCTGCCTGGCACGGTGCTCTGGCCGCAGGCCGGTCACGTTCTGGCCGTCGAACAGCACGGTCCCGGACGTCGGGTGGTGCAAACCCGCGATCGTGCGCAGCAGCGTTGACTTGCCCGCACCGTTCGCGCCGATGATCGCGTAGACCTCCCCTGGGAAGACCTGGAACGAGACCTGGTCCAGCGCCTTCAGCTGCCCGTGGTGCACGACCAGGTCGCCTACCTCAAGCAGCGGGGTGTCCTCGGGCCGCTGGCCGTCCACGGATGCCGTCACGGCTCCCCCCGCTCGCTGCCGGCCGCCGACTGCCCGGGGGCACTGTCCGCCGAGGGCGGCTGCATGGCGATGTCGGCCGACGAGGTATCCAGGGAGCCGCCAGCGAGCGCCGCCGTGATGTCGGTGCCGAGGAAAACCTCCCGGACCCCGGGGTCGGCCAGCACCGCTGCCGGGTCGCCGTCGCCGACGAATATGCCGCCGGCTAGGCAGATCAGCCTGCTGACCGTCGAGGTCAGGGCGCGCACGACGTGCTCGATCCAGATCACCGCGATCCCCTCGGCGTTGACGCCGAGGACAATCTCCGCCAACTCGACGACCTCAGGGTCGGTAAGGCCGCCGGCAACCTCGTCGAGCAGCAGCAGCTTCGGCTGGGTGGCCACCGCGCGGGCAAGCTCAAGCCGCTTGCGCTGCAGCAGGCCGAGGCGCTCCGCCGGGACGTTCGCGTGTTCGGACATGCCCGTGCGCTCCAGCGCCGCCACCGCCGCGCCGTGGCTGGCCTTCCGCCGTAGCCCCCCGCCCTGCTGGGCGGCAACGAGGACGTTCTCGAAGACGGTCATGTCGCCGAACGGCCGCGGCACCTGGTAAGTACGCCCGATGCCCAGCCTGCAGCGCGCGGCCGGGTCCAGTCTGGTGACCGTGCGCCCGGCGAAGCGGACCTCGCCCGCGCCTGGCGCCAGGTCACCGGAAATGAGGCCGAACAGGCTGGTCTTGCCAGCGCCGTTCGGCCCCACGATTCCGACCATGTCCCCTGGCCCGACAGCCAGCGACAGGTCCTCGGCTATGACGACGCGGCCGAACCGTTTCGTCACGTGCTCGAGTTCAAGCAGCGGACTTGTCATCAGCTCACGTGTTGGTCGGCAGCAGATCTGCGGTGATCTTCGCCTCCGGCAGCAGCGTATTGTCGACGACCTGCATTTCCAGCGGGTACTTCGTACCCTTCTGCCACTGCACGCCCGCCGGAGGCGTGATCGCCACTCCCGGCGCGGGGCCGAAGGGCTTCAGCCAACCGCCGCCGTTGACGAAGTTAAGCGGCCCGGCGAGCGCGTGGATGTTCACGTTGTGGATCGCGTCGGCCACCTCGTCGTGGTCGTGCGGATCGCTCACGGTCTTGAACGCCGCGTACGCAACCTCGAAGAGGCTGTAGTTGCTGATGTTGGCGTTCCACTGTCCCAGGCCAGACGCCTCGTACTGGCTGGCCATCTGCGCGCACGACTCCCCGCTGAGCGTGGACGTCCACGGCAGCGTCGGCACCCACCAGGTGTCGGTGGCGACGTTGTAGACCTCGGAGCTCAAGGAGTACGTGTCGGACGGGAACAGCAAGACCTTGGCGACGGTCGCCAGCTTCGGGCGGAAGCCCTGCTGGATCGACTGGTGCCACATGGCAGCGAAGTCGGGCGGCAGCGGCACGTTGGTGAAGAAGTCAGCCTTGTCCGCCTTGAACTGGGTGATCATCGAAGTGTAGTTCGTCGTGCCATCGGCGTACGCCGCGGACATGTCGAACTTGTAGCCGGCCGCCGCGACGATCGGCGGGAATACCGCGCGGAACGCGTCGCCGTCCGAGTCGTTCGGGAACGCTGCCGCGACAACCTTGTCGGTGTGCAGCTGGGCGTGGATCCGGTTCCACATCGGGATGAAGCAAGCGGCCAGATGCTCGGCACCGAGGAAGTACAGCACCACGTACTTGGCCTTCTCGGTGGCCTTGGTCGGGTTGCCCTTCGGGAACAGGTTCAGGTACCAGGACTCCCACGGGCAGTTCGCGCAGACCAGCGGCGTGCCAAGCGTCTCCGCCTCGCTTGCGACCGCGTTGACGGTCTCCGGCGTCGAGGTGGCGAACAACATGTCGACGTTGTCGCTCAGGATGGCGGTCCTGGCCAGGTCGCCTGCCCTGGTGACGCTCGATTGCGAGTCGTAGGACTTGATCGTGACCGGGTAGGTCTTGCCGCCAATCTTGATCCCGTTCTTGAACGGGCTGGTCTGCTTGATCTTGGATATCACCCACATGTCTGGCGCACCGAACCCGGCAAGGTCGCCGGTCAGCGGGTGGATCCAGCCAATCGTAATGGCCTTGGTGCTGCCCGAACTCGCACCCTTGATGGACGAGCCGCATGCCTGAAGCAGTCCGCCAGCCCCCACCACGGCTGCACCGGCGCCGACCGCGCGCAGCACGTTCCGACGGCTGAGTCCTTCACCGGGGCCAGTGCCGCCGGGTTGGACAGTCTGGTCACTCATCTGTTATCGATCTCCTTGTGAGGTGGTGTCGCGGGGGCCGCGACCGCAGCGATCGCCAGAGCCAATTCCTTCCTTGCGGGGAGCACGCCGATGGGACCTGGCTGGACGCAGGTCCGAAAAGCCAGCATCAAATGGCAGACGGTCCATTCCGTCTCCTCGCAGTCCGATCCGCGAGCCGTGCGGGCACCTGACCAGGGAATTGTGCTGACCTGAGCCGCGACGTCGGCCAAGCGGAGTTCGCATAGCGTACAGCCATGCGCATTGACGAACGCACTCAACCACGCTGTCTCATCCGGTGTCAACCGGTTGCCACAGCCGTAGCGGGAACGTGACATTTGACCGGGAACGAGTCATCATGAGCCACCCTGAGCCCGCAAGTCAGCCTGAATCTGGGTGGCTGTTTCCAGCAGTGCCGGCAGGATCTCGCCGCGCAGTGCCGCCATGCTCACCCGGCTTGCGTGCGCCGAGACATTGATCGCCGCCGTTCCCACATCGGTAGCGCCGCGGATGGGTGCCGCGACCGACCTGAGCCCTTCCTCCAGCTCCTGGTCCACGATCGCGTAACCCTGCCGCGCGACGCCCGCGAGCACCTCGCGCAGCTCGTCCACGTCGGTCACCGTCGTGCTGGTATAGCGCTCCAGCTTCGCCTCGTCCAGGAAGCGATCGAGCTCGGCCGGCGGTAGCTCGGCCAGCAGGACGCGGCCCATCGACGTCGCGACGGCCGGCAGCCTGGTACCGACCGAGATCGCCACCGTCATGATCCGCTTCGTCGGGACCCGGACGACGTAGACGATCTGATCACCGTCAAGCACCGATATCGATGAGGACTCATGCAGCAGGGCGACCAGTTCCTCCATGTGCGGCGCGGCGATGTCCGGCAGCGACAGGCCGGACAGGTACGCGTAGCCCAGCTCGAGCACCCGCGGCCGGAGTGA
>JASHTT010000344.1 GCA_030040415.1 Streptosporangiaceae bacterium
TCGATCTCCTCCGGCGGCGGAACATCGGGCATCGGCTCGAAATGCTCGAATCCGGGCTCGGGCCGGTGAAACGAAGCCGAGAGGGTGAAGACGGCATTCCCGTGCTGCACAGCCGTGACCCGGCGAGTAGTGAACGACCTGCCGTCTCGCACCCGCTCGACCAGGTACACCAGCGGCACGGAAGGATCACCCGGCCGGATGAAGTAGGCGTGCAGCGAATGCACGGGGCGGTCGGCCGGGACCGTCCGGCCTGCCGCCACGAGCGCCTGGCCGGCCACCTGGCCGCCGAAGACCCGCTGGCGGCGTTCGCCCTCCGGGCTGCGCCCGCGGAAGATGTCCACCTCGATCTGCTCGAGGTCGAGCAGCGCCACCACTGCTTCGAGCGCCTTGGTCACGTCGTCTCCTCGCCAGCGCCGGGCGCCGGGACCTGCTGCGCGCAGAGTTCGAGCACGGCGGCACCGTACCGGTCCAGCTTGACGGCACCGACACCGGGGACGCTGGCAAGCTCGCCCAGGCCCGCTGGCCGCCGCTCCGCGATGGCCCGCAGGGTCGCGTCCGAGAACACCACGAAGGCCGGCACGTCCTGTTCCTTCGCCGTGGCAAGCCGCCACGCCTTCAGGCTCGTGAACAGCGGATCGTCCTCGGCGGCGTCCGGCTTGCGCTTGGCGCGTCCCTGCCCGGGAGTACGGCTGTCGCCGGCCGCACGGGCGCCCCCGGCAGCGCGGGCACCTCCGGCCGCACGGGCACCGGTGGCCAGGCCGTCCAGGAACCTCGACGGCTGTCGCGTCCGCCGCCCGCCCTCCGATCTTGCCAGCGCCCAGGAAAGAAACAGCCGCTGCCGGGCCCTGGTCACCCCCACATACAGCAGCCGGAGCTCCTCCTCGATCGCCTCGCTGGTCTGCGCGTAGACGATCGGCAGCGTCCCGTCCGTCAGCCCGGCCAGGAACACCACGTCCCACTCCAGGCCCTTGGCCGCGTGCAGCGACGCAAGGGTCACGCCAGCCACCGACGGGGCGTGCCCGATGGCGCTCCGGACCGCGAGCTCGGCAGCCAGGTCGGCGAGCGTAGCCTGCGGGCTCGCGGCGAAGAAATCGTCGCTGAGCTGGGCGAGAGCCTCGAGCGACTCCCATCGCTCGCGCGCAGTGCCGCGCCCGCCCGGCGGCTGCGGCGTCAGCCCGATCGTGGCCAGGATGGGCCTGACCTGCCCGGCGGCGGCACCGTCGCCATCCGCCTGAGCCCGCGCCGCGCCCCGCAGCACGCCGACCGCCTGCCGGACCTCGGCCCGGTCGAAGAACCGCTCGGTGCCCCTGACCTGGAAAGGCACGCCAACCTCCGCGAGCGCCTGCTCGAGCACTTGCGTCTGCGCATTGGTCCGGACCAGCACGGCTATCTCGGCCGCCGGGGTACCGGCCTTAATAAGGGAACGGGCCCGCCCAGCCACTGCCGTCGCCTCGGCCGGCTCGTCGGGGTACTCGGATAGTTCGGGCGCCGGCCCGCCTGGTCGCTGGGCGACGAGTGGGGCCCACCGGGAGTCGCCGCCCGCGGACTGCCCGGCACTGCCACGCCCGGCCAGCATGACGCCGGGCCGGGCGAAGGCAAGCCTGTTGGCGAGCGTGACGACCTGCGGCGTGGAGCGGTAGTTGCGCACCAGGCGGATGACGGCAGCGCCAGGAAACTCGGCGGGGAAGCCGGTCAGGTAGCCCGGCGTCGCCCCGGTGAACGAGTAGATCGTCTGCCGGGGATCGCCGACCACGCAGATGTCGTCCCGGCCGCCCAGCCACATGTCGAGCAGCAGCTTCTGCAGCGGGTTCACGTCCTGGTATTCGTCGACGACGAAGCTCGCGTACCGGTCCCGGACGGCGGCAGCGACCTCCTGGTGCTCGGCGATCATGGCTGCCGTCAGTTCCAGCACGGACTCGAAATCGACCAGGTGACGCTCCGTCCTCAGCTCTTCGTAGGCGGCGTAGAGCCTGGCCATGGCGTCGGGGTCCAGCGGGGGCGTGCGTGTGGCCTTGACGCTAGCCGCGGCGTAGTCATCGGGCCGTACCTGGGTCACCTTCGCCCACTCGATCTCGGCGGCGGCGTCGCGGAGTTCAGGCAGGCCGGCGGAGATGCGAAGCCGGCGTGCCGCCTCGGCAACCACGCCGATCTTGGACTCGAGCACCCGCGGCGCAGGCCCGCCGACAGTGGTCGGCCAGAAGTGCGTGAGCTGGCGCAACGCAGCGGCATGGAAGGTGCGGGCCTGAACCTTGCCGAGGCCAGCGCCCGGTGCGACCCCGGCGAGCTGGCGCAGCCTGCCGCGGAGTTCGCCGGCGGCCCTTGTGGTGAACGTGACAGCGAGCGCCCGCCCAGGGTTCAGCACGCCAATGGCGGCCTGGTAGCCGATCCGGTGCGCGATGGCCCTCGTCTTGCCGGTACCGGCCCCGGCCAGCACGCACACCGGTCCGCGGGGAGCCAGCGCGACCTCGCGCTGCTCGGCATCGAGCGCGGCGAGTATCGCGTCTGCGCCCGACGGGGCAGGATCGCCGTCCTCGGCCCAGCCCGCGGGGTCTACCAGCTCTGTCGCCATCGTGGCTCACCCTAACTGGCCTGGTGCTTGCGGTTGCCATCGTCGCCGATGCCGCCGACATTTGGCGGAGCGGCAGCAGACAGACGCTGCACAGGGCGCGCCAGGGCGCGCATACTGCAAGAGGGGGTACGCGGATCGCCGTCGGGAAGCGCGGGCACCGGGCGGGCGTTAGTAAGATTTCGACAGGACAGCCGCGCATAGGGAGAACCAGGGTGGCGCAGCCGCTGACGATGTACACGACAACATGGTGTGCCTTTTGCCGCAGGCTGAAGAGCCAGCTCGCGGGCGAGGACATCGAGATCGTCGAGATCAACATCGAAGAGGACCCGGCCGCGGCAGATTACGTGATGTCGGTTAACGGTGGGTTCCAGACGGTGCCGACCGTGGTATTTCCGGACGGCAGCGCGCTGACTAACCCCTCGGCGAGCGAGGTAATGCAGCGCCTCGGCGAACTGGCAGGGTCCCGATGACCGGCAAGCGTGCACGACGAGCAGCCAACACAGCGCACGACGACGCTGCGCCAGTGACTTTTGTCCCACCCGAGGGTGGCCAGCAGCGCTCGAGCCGCACCAGCGCGGTCCGGCGGGCGGTCCGGAGGTCTGGCGAGGCTCGCGTCCCGGACGCTGCCGCTGCGATCGCCGACGAGCCCGCTGCGACGGCCGCTACCGCCGCCGCGGCCGCTTACCTGCGCACTGACGCCGACGCCGCGTTCTCGGACGAGACCGCGGTCGTGCGGCGCACAAAAGACGGCTGGCGGGTCGGCAGCGACACGCTGCCCGACCTGACGTGCGCCATGATCTTGGCCGACCTGCTAGCGGCAGAGAATGGCGCGGCCGAGGCGCTTCCGGCCAAGCCCGCTGCCGAGAACGCCGCTAACGAGACGGGCAGGCTGCGGGCCACTGTCGGCCAGCTCGAGCACGCGCTCGCCACCCGGATCAGGGTGGAGCAGGCCATCGGCGTGCTCGCCGAGCGTCACCGGATCAAGCCTAGACAGGCGTTCGAGCAACTGCGGGACGCGGCCAGGAGCCGCGGCCGCAAGGTGATCGACATCGCGGGCGACGTCGTCGCGAGCGCGACCAACCCGCTGCTGCAGCTCCCGGACGAGCTGTCCCGGCCGCGCTCCGGCCCGCGCAGGGCTGCGCGCCAGCAGTTCGGCGCCCAGTAGCCAGCCGGCTCGCGCTCAGGCACCCAGCACCGCCGCCGTCGGCACCCAGCACCGCCGCCAATAACACGGGCCTTCCAGTGGCTACGGCGCGCCAGCGATGATGTGTCAATGGATCCGCAAGCCGGACTACTCGAGCGCGCAGGCCTTCCTCCTGCGCAGGCACGGGCCTGGGCCGCTGAGCAACCTGACTTCGGCGGCCCGCTGGAATCGGACAGCCAGGAGCTGAGCCGCTTCCTCGCCCACGGCGCCGACCTGACGTCCCGGCTGCGCGGCCCGGGCGGCCCTACCCGCTCGCCGCAAGAGCAGGCAGCAGTCGAGTCCATCGCCGCCACGATGAACGACGCCAGGGACGGCTTCCTCCGCTCGCACGCCGGTCAGCTGTACGACGTGCTGACCGCCGGGCGCACCCGGCTGCTGCGGCTCGAGGAGCTGCTGCCTGCCGCCGCCGCTGCCGTCCCCGGGCTGGTGCCTACCGCGGCCGAGCTAGCGGCGGAACGGGCCCGCAAGCTCCCGGACAAGGCCGGGATCGAGTTCGCCCAGGGGCTGCTGACCGGGCACCTGCTGGCGCTGCCCGAACCGGGGCGGCACCTGATCGGCGCGATGCTGCAGCCGCTGCCCGAGGCGCTGGACCGGGTCGGCGAGTTGACGCAGACCGGCCGCGTCGACCTCGGGCCGGTCCGCGTGACCCGCCACGGCAGGGCCGGCGTGCTCGAGCTGAGCAACCCGCGGCACCTGAACGCCGAAGACGACGTGACGCTGCAGCCCACCGAGATCGCTGTCGACCTGATACTGCTCGATCCGGCTATCGAGGTCGGCGTCATCCGCGGCGGCGTCGTGGACCACCCGCGTTACCCCGGCGTGCGGGTGTTCGGCTCGGGCGTCAACCTCACCAGGCTGTACAACGGCCAGGTCGACTTCCTCTTCTTCCTGGTGCGCGACCTCAGCTACGTCAACAAGATCTTCCGCGGCATCAGCGTGCCTGCTACGGGGCCGGGGAGACCGAGAAAGATCGAGAAGCTCTGGATCGCGGCGGTGGAGCGCCTGGCGGTCGGCGGCGCCTGCCAGCTCCTGCACGTCGTCGACCATGTGATCGCAACGCGCGGCTCGCGGCTGTTCCTGCCCGCGCGCAACGAGGGGATCATCCCAGGCGCATCCAACCTGCGGCTGCCGCGGTTCGTCGGGGACCGGGCGGCCCGCCAGGCAATCCTGTCCGGGCGGGAGTGGGTGGCCGGCGAGCCGGATGCCATGCAGCTCGTCGACGAGGTCGTCGAGCTTGACGCGGTCGATGCCGCGGTCGCCGCCCGCGTCGACGCGCTGACCAGCTCCGGGCTGGTGAACGCGGTCGCCAACCGGGCCGCGCTGCGGGCCGGAGCCGAGCCTGTGGATGCCTTCCGCGAGTACATGGCCGAGTTCAGCGTCGAGCAGGCCCGCTGCCACCTGTCCGCGGCGCTGGTCGCGAACCTGGAGGTGCACTGGAATGCACGCAGCCGCAGCGCCTGAGGACCGCGTGTGGGATCCGCAGGAGAAACTGCCGCGTGAGTCCCTGGCGGTGCTGCAGCTAGACCGGCTACGCGCTACGGCCGGACGGGTGCTTGCCGCCCAGGAACTCGGCGCTGCCCGGCTGGCGGCCGCGGGCATCGCCGCGGCCGCAGACATCCGGACGCTCGCCGACCTCGCGGCCGTGCCGTTCACCACCAAGGCCGACCTGCGCGCTGCTTATCCGTTCGGCCTGCTGGCCGTGCCGCGCGAGCAATTGGTACGCGTGCACGCCTCAAGCGGCACGCATGGCAAGCCCACCGTGGTGGGGTACACCGCCAGCGACCTGGAGATCTGGACCGAGCTGATGGCACGGTGCATGACAATGGCCGGCGTGCAGCCAGGGATGGTCATTCACAACGCCAACACCTACGGGCTGTTCACCGGCGGGCTCGGGTTCCACCAGGGCGGCGAGCGGATCGGCGCGACAGTCGTTCCGGTGTCCGGTGGCCTCACCGGGCGGCAGGCGATGCTGCTGCGCGACCTGGGCGCGCACGTGCTCGTCTCGACTCCGTCCTACGCGCTGGCGATCGCGCAGGCCGTCAGCGACGCCGGCTACGAGCCGGCAGACCTGCGGCTCGAACTCGGTCTGTTCGGCGGCGAGCCGTGGACCGAAGGCATGCGGGCCGAGATCGAGCGGCAGCTCGGCCTGTCCGCCGTCAACTTCTACGGGCTTTCGGAGATGTGCGGTCCCGGCGTCGCGGCCGAGTGCAGCCGCAGGGACGGGCTGCACGTGCAGGAGGATCACTTCCTTGTCGAGGTCGTTGACCCAGCCGACGGAGCGCCCGTACCGACCGGGACCGCTGGCGAGCTGGTGTTCACGACGCTGACAAAGGAGGCCATGCCGCTGCTGCGGTACCGGACTGGTGACGTCGGCACCTTGGTCGAGGCGCCGTGCGACTGCGGCCGCAGCACCGTAAGGCTGACCGGCCTGACCGGCCGCCACGACGACATGCTGATCGTGCGCGGCGTGAACCTGTACCCCTCGCAGGTCGAGCATGTCCTGCTCCGTGCGGGTGGCGCCGCGCCGCACTACCAGATCGTGGTCGAGCGGCCCGGGCCGCTGGATGAGGTGCGGCTCGAGTGCGAGCCTGCCGACCGGAGCGCGGACCTCGAACTGCTGCGCGCCCGGTTGGAGCAGCAGTTGCAGGTCCACACCGGCCTGCGGATCACGGTCGCGGTGCGCGAACCCGGCACGGTTCCGCGCAGCGAGGGCAAGGCGGTCCGGGTGGTGGACCGCCGCATCACCTCCGCCGATGCCCGAGCCGCGCGTACAGGGTCAGCCTGACGCCGACGATGTGCCATACGTGCACCACGCGGAAGCCGTAGCGCCGCAGTATCTCCGGCGGCACGGCACGGCCGGCCGAGTGCGGCGTGAGTTGCACGTACCAGATCCCGCGTGCCGCCTTGACCCGGCGCTGGACGACCGTCAAAGGCGCCCACGTGCCGCCGAGCGTTCCTGACTGCGACGCGTTCTCGCCCAGTTCCACGTTGGCTAGCTGCCGCATGCCGTACGGGTAAGCCATCTCGACGGGCTCGCTGATCGTCATGTACATGAGCGCGTCCCCGGGGCGCGCGTCGCGGGAGATGATCACATCGGCCCAGCGGATGTCCAGTCCGTGTCCGGCCGGCGTGCGCATCTGCAGCGTGAGCGGAATCGCGAGCACGGTCAGTATCACGAGCACCGCCGTGCCCGCGAGCCAGTCGAGCGCCGACAGCGCCACGCCAATCAGCAGGGCAGCCGCCGGTGCGCAGAACATCACGTACCGGAAAACGAAGAGCGGCGTCACGGACGAGGCGACTATCAGGATCAGCGGCGGCAGGATCAGCCACGGAACGGCCAGCGTGAACACGTCGGCGGGGAATCGCGCGCGAAGCTGGGCCCGTCCGGCAAGGGCGGAAACCACGATCGCGCAGAGCAGAGCGACTCCGGCGACTTCTGCCATCGGCACCGATCCGGCCAGGTTGACGAGGCTCCTGACCGACACGTACCAGGGCGCCTTGGCCCACGCCATCGACAGGCCGCGCTGCTGCAGGCCGGCCAGTATCACCGGGGTGACCAGGCCTACAGCACACAGCACGGCGCCCAGCCAGGCCAGTGCTAGTCGCGTGCCCTTGCGGCCGCGCCGGACCCACTGCACTACGACGGGGAACAGGTGCGGGACGGCTAGCAGCAGTCCGAACAGGTGAATGTACCCGAGCACGGCCAGGCAGGCCCCGTAACCGGTCATCCAGCCGAGCAGCCGTGCTAACCCGGGCTGGTGATCTCCCTGATCAACGGCAGCGGCCGAGCTTTGCACCGCCCGCACTAGCAGGTAGCTGGCGACGGCCGCCAGTCCGGTCGCCAGGCCGTACGGCCGGGCTGTCTGGCCGTAGTACGTGACCTGCGGCCCGAGCGCGAACACCAGCCCGGCGAACAACCCGGCCCGGGCCGACACCAGCCGCGAGCCCAGCCCGCACACGGCAGCCGCCGCGACGGCCATTCCGACGGCGGATGGCAGCCGGGTTACCAGGCCGCTGGTCCCGAATGCGTGCACAAGTGGCCAGAGGACGACGTAATAGGCGCCGTGTACCGCGTCGATGCTGGACAGCATGCGGATCAGGTCGGGGAACGGCCGCTGCACCGCGGACAGCGTCGCCGCCTCGTCCCGGCTATACGAAGGTGTCCCGATTCCCCATAGCATCATCGCAAGCGCGACGATTGCCGGAATCGGCCAGAACCCTCGCCGCCCAGCGCCAGCCGGCTCGCCGCTGGCAGCCGCCGTATCCGGCAGCGGCACGCTCGGCGCAGGCGCTACGGCTCCACCCGCGGTCCAGGCGTAAGCGCGCATGCCGGAAACGAACCTCCGGTCAACACCAGGCGGCTAGCGACGCTACGTCACTTCCGCGTTACTCCCCGTATGCGCACCAGAGGCTACACCCGATGCACGGGCGGATGGGCTCGTCTGACACCAAGACCACGCCGGCACCATTGGCCACGGCCAGGTCCGGCCGCTGACGACGCGTGGTTGACACATAGTGACGATGGGTAGCTAGGCGTCATGGACCGCCCCGGTCCGGGACGAGGCGAGGACGTGGACGAAGGCCCTGGTCGCCTGCTGATCATCGGTGGCGCGGAAGACAGGTGCTGTGGCGCCGGGATCCTGGACCGCTTCGTAAGCCTGTGCGGCGGCGAGCAGGCCAGGATCGTGCTGGTCACGACCGCCTCGGATGAGCCCGAGCAGGTACTCGCCGACTACGAGCGGGTGTTCAGGAAACTGGGCGTCGAGCGCATCTACGAACTGCGGATGCGGGGACGCGGGGACGCGGACGGCGATCACACCGCCGACCTGCTGGGCAGCGCCACGGGCGTCTTCTTCAGCGGCGGGGACCAGGCAAGGCTGCGCACCCTGGTCGGCTCCCGGACCAATGACATCCTGCGGGAACGCCTCGCCGACGGGCTGATCATCGCCGGCACCAGCGCGGGCGCCACGGCGATGGGCCGGACGATGATCCTCGGCGGCGACGGAGCCGAGGTCGCGGCGGCGACTGTCAGCACCGGACCTGGCCTCGGCCTGCTGCCCCGGGCACTTATCGACATGCACTTCGGCGAGCGGGACAGGCTGCCGCGCCTGCTCAGCGCCGTGGCCCAGGACCCTGACCACCTGGGCATCGGCCTGGACGAGAACACCGGGATCATCGTCGGGACCGACGGGTTTGAGGTAATCGGCATCGGCGTGACCACCGTCGTGGACGCCGAAGGCGCCACGGTCATGCATGCCGCCAGCGACTTCGACCCGATCACGCTGTTCGACGTGCGGCTGCACCTGCTGCCGGAAGGCTGCCTGTTCGACTTCGAGTCGCGGAGCGCGTCCATCGGGCCCGGGCACGACAGGTACTGAGGACATGGCCTAGACCGCCAGGGCAGAGCCTTGTTGATGCGAGTAGCACCGGATCTCCCGTTCCCATGTGAGAAGGAGCAAACGTGCGGTTCATCGCCATCCGTCGGCTGAGCGGGCCAAACGTCTTCACCGCGAACCCGGTCAGCATCGCCAGGCTGGAGCTGGACGAGCTGACCGGAAGGCAGACAACCGACGCAGCCGGCTTCACGCCGCGGCTGACCGGGCTGCTGCCCGGGCTCGCCAGCCATCATTGCGCGGCCGGCCGGCCCGGCGGGTTTATCGACGCCATGGCCCGTGGCACCTACTTCGGTCACGTCACCGAGCACGTTGCGCTCGAGCTGTCCGGGCTGGCCGGCCGCGACGTGCACCTGGGCAGGACCATGTGGGCCGGGGCCGACGGCCGGTACGACGTGATGATGGAGTGCCCGGCCGACGAGCCGCCGGACTCCGAGGTTCCGGCCGAACTGCTCCGGCTGGCGCTGCGCGTGGTGACCGAGCTGCTCGCGGGCCGCGAGCCGGATTACGCGGCTGACCTCGCGCGCATCGCCGGAACCGCGGAGCGTGAACGACTGGGCGTCAGCACGGCGGCGATCGCCGCCGCCGCCCGGCGGCGAGGTATCCCGGTCCGGCGGGTCGGCGGGCGGAGCCTGCTGCGGCTGGGCTACGGCTGCCACCGCCAGCTTGCTTGCGCGGGGCTTACCAGCCAGACCTCGGCCGTGGGCGTGGACATCGCGGCTGACAAGCAGCTCGCCAAGCAGCTGCTGGCGGCCGCCGGGATCCCGGTGCCGGCCGGCCGCGTGGTTCAGTCCGCGGAGCAGGCGGCCGCCGCGCTGACCGAGCTGTCCGTGCCCGTCGTCGTCAAGCCGCTGGGCGGCTGCCAGGGCACGAGCCTGACCATCGGCGTGCGCACGCCGTCCGAGGCGGCGGCCGCCTACGCCAAGGCGTCGGCGGCTGGCCAGGCTGTGCTGGTCGAGGAGTACGTCGCTGGCAACGATTACCGGGTACTGGTGATCGACGGCCAGGTCGCCGCGGCAGCAGAACTGCGGCCTGCCGCGGTCACCGGAGACGGCGCCCATACCGTCGGCCAGCTCATCGAGCTGGCGAACGCCGATCCGCGCCGCGGGAAGGGGCACACCAGGGAGCTGACCAGGATCAGCCTGGACGCGGACGCGCTCAGCCACCTGTCGTCGTTCGGCCTGGACGAGCACTCGGTACCAGCGAGCGGCCAGGTCGTGACGCTGCGCCGGAACGCGAACTTGTCCACCGGCGGCACGAGCAGGGAC